>JBOFHN010000104.1:0-3260 GCA_051649665.1 Culicoidibacterales bacterium | reverse complement strand
ATTTTGGCCTATGTGAACAAAAATGTCTTTAGTCATACGCTCCTCATCAAGGATATCAAGTAATTGATTTATTTGTTCATCTGTTGAGTCAATTAAATACAACTCACAAAATTGATTTAACACCTCTTTTGTTATATATCCGTAAAAGTACATTAAAAAAATATCATCTCGTTCTAGTTTTGAAAATTGAATTAAAAAGTCAAATGTAAATTCAATATTTATATGTTCATTATATCCCGACTCATATAATTCAATTTTTAAATAGTCTGCTAACCTCATCTTTGTTCACATTCCTTAAATCCTGTTATGACAAGCATGTATGCATTTCCTTGTTCCGATGCTATCCTTCCTTCAACAAATGAATTTGATTCCATATACGCTGATTGAATACGATCAATAAATTCTTCTTTATTTTTTTCAGACAAGCTTCTAAAATCAAATACACAAGCTTTTTTTATATAAAAATCTGGATCTCTAAACCAATCCCAAAATGCATTAAAATTTGGACTTCCTCCATACCATTCAAATAACTCATCAATTGTTTCACAATGAAATTTTGGATAATTAAACTTTGTCCACATCATTCTACAAAATCTTTCCCAATTATGTATTTCTGAAAAATCGACTTCGATAAGTTCACAATCATTTAAATTTGCATTGTATATAAATTTTTCTTTTTGCTTCTGCTCTAACCTATCAACAGTATAAACAACCCATGGCTTAAAACTTTCCATTTAAGTTACCTCAACTTTCAAATATTGATAATATGTAGTTATTCACTCGGAGCATCTAAAATAATATCTATCATATACTCTTCCAAGTATATTCGAGCATGACAAAGGTCTTTTTCATGAATAAATACATCACAATTAAAATGAACGGCTTCTTTCACATATGGAGAATTTTCAATAAATTCGACACGTAAATCTTGGCACTTCTCTTTTAATTTTGATACTTTCCAGTACTTTGCATCGGTTACATCATATTTCATTCGGTTGGCATTTATTTCAACAGTTTGCCATGCATAATCTATTTGCGTAATATCTTTTACATCATATATTTCCATAAATTCCTTGAACGTAATCGGTGTATGTAAAGTCCTCTTCATCTCATTAAATCCCCATTTAGAAATACTTTCTACAAGTTCCAGTGTATTTTCATTAATTATATCTACTGTAATATTCGCAAACGTATCAACATAATCATACAATCGAATACATTGCAATTTTTTATTATGTATCAAGCTTAATTCCACAACGTGTGTTGCTTCAGCATATTCTCGCAAAAAGGAGTAATCATTTTGTGGATTTATTTCTACTGTATTAAATGTCAAATCTTCACTTTGTGCTTCTAGACCAACTGGATTATTTACAATTATGTACTTACTTACAGTAGGTGACACTTCCCTTTTTGCAAGCGTGACTATAACACAATTATCTTCAAAAATATAACTCAATTTAAATATTTCAATTTCTTTCACATTCATATCTATCTTGTCACAACACAAAGATAAATATTCATTTTCTAAAAAGCGCCCATCCATACTTATTATTCTCCTTAGTAACGAATTTTAATTTTATCTATGCCTACCCTGTCTATTTGGAGTGTTGCTTCTGATTCTGTCTTCGCAAAAGTACGCAACCCGACTGTACCACTTCCATCTTGTAAATCACCTACTGTCATAGTTCCTTGATCCGTCTTGACTGTTCGTACATTTTTCAAATTCATCGAATCAAAATCCTTTTTTGCTTGATTATACCCTTTTTTTACACTTTCATAGTTTTTCAACCCCCCTGTTCTTTCTCCGTTTTTGTAATAGTTCTTTTGGTCTGTAAAATTTTTATCAGATACTGCTCTGTCCACTGCTTCATCAGCATCAACTTTATTTAAATCTGTTTCAGGTGTTTCTGTTTTCGGTCTTTCTTTTTCAGTGTTTTTATATTCAGTTTTTCCAGGTGCTGAACTCATCATTTGAACTCCAGCAGCTGTCATAGCTGCTCCACCAAGAATCATCTCTAATCCTGCTGGAATTGCTACAGGACCTGCTATTCCACCAGATAACAGTGTTGCGCCTCCTCCACCGATAGCTCCCAAAGCCATAGTTATTATTCCTACACCTGTTACTACTGTTCCCAGAATCTGTGGTAAATGATTCAATGTTCCAATTAATATATTTTTCCCTATATTTCCCCAGTCAACTTTCTCATACCACGGTTTTGCTTCCCATTCTGCTTTTGCTTTTTGCTCCGCCGCTTGACAAACTTGAATATATTTTTGAAGAATCATCATTTTATTATAATCTGATAGTCCCGCATTTTGATATTTTTCGAGAAAGATTCGCTTGGCTTCTGGATTGATATTATATAGTTCTTGTAATTTCGTATTCATCTCTGCTTTCGCTTTTTGTTCGGCAGCAATTGCAGCTTGTCTCGCTTGTTCTTGTGCAGCTGCATTATTTCTCAGTGAAGATGGATTTTTATTATACCAATTTGTTATCACATATGAACTATTTCGGAAAGGTTCTAAATTCTTTCTCTCAGCTTCCTCATATGAAATGTTACCTTTAGAATAATACAATGTTTTCGCAATACCATTCGCAATTTTACACTCTGGATCACCATCATCACTACACACAAGTGGATAATTTCCACTCGGATCTACGTTATTAATCGGATTATTCTCCACAAATGTATTTCGATTTTGTGAAAGTGGATTTGTTTGTCTACCAAGCCATGTGTCTTTTGATGTAAACTGTCCAATTGATGGATCATAACTTCGTGACCGCATGTATGTAAGATTTCCACTTGAAAGCATTTCTCCATTAAACTGTGGTGTTTCTTCTAACATGCTTCGTTTTGCTTGTCCATACACTGCGTAATCTTGTTTCAGCACTATGTGATGATTATCATTTTCCTTATCTATATCTGCTGTATAAATTTCTTTTGTAAGATTTGAAGTTGTTTCGTTTCCACTCGTGAATCCATACACACTTTGCTTCGCATCTTTAACTAAATTATACGCAATATCAGATTGATTGTACAGCAGTTTTTGTTTTCCTGTTGCTCCGTAAATGAGTGTTTCAATTGCCTCACTTTTATTGTTCTGTACCTGAAGGACTTCAGTATGTTCTCGATTAATATCATTTACAAAATGATTTTGATCAACTGATTTACTTCCTCCCTCAACTTTCGTTGGACATGTGTTAATACCAGATGCTACTTTTGCTTCGAGTGTTTCTTTCAGTGTCTCAAGTTTTTCTT
>JBOFHN010000103.1:0-28769 GCA_051649665.1 Culicoidibacterales bacterium | reverse complement strand
TGCTAGAAAGAGATTATGAAGCATTACTGGAGAGTCATGTTGATAGTGAAAGTGTAAATTATAAGGGTGCTGTGAAAAATCGAGTTGAACGTTATATTACAGCGTATCAAGAACGTGTAGATAATGAAATGATGCGATTGAGACAAAAAGCTGAACAAATTGACACAGATGTTATACCATCTATTCGAGAAGCGCAGAGTACATTTATAAAATCACAAGAACAAATCCAACTTATCATAGAAAAAAGGAATTAGAAAGGAGTGATGAAGCGTTGTTTCGAGTTCTTGTAATTCCTCTTGTTTGATATTGAAACAAGTGCCATCTATCATTAATAAAAATAAAAAAGTTGTACATTATTGTACAACTTTTTTGTTTTATCGAATAGCATCCTCAGAATCTTTATCGAAGAAATGAGCGCGATTCATATCGATTGCGAGTGTTGTCATGTCACCCATGTTGATGTCTTGACGTGAATGGACAACAGCAATAACATTTTGTCCTTCTAATTCAGTGTGAATGATGTACTCTGCTCCGAGAAGTTCGGCAATTTTAACTTCTGTTGTGAATGATGCAGTTTGATACGTTTGAACGACAATTGCTTCATTACTAATGTTTTCAGGACGAGCACCGAGGATAACTTCTTTTCCTTCGTATCCTTTTTCTTTAAGTATTTCGTATTTTCCAGCAGGAATTTCAAGTGTTGTATTTCCAATTTGGAATATACCATTTTTAACAGTACCTGTTAGGAAGTTCATCGTTGGAGCACCGACGAAACCAGCAACGAAAAGATTTGTTGGGTTTTCGTAAATTTCTTTTGGTGTACCTACTTGTTGTACTTTACAGTTTTTCATAACGACAAGACGATCAGCCATTGTCATCGCTTCTGTTTGGTCATGTGTAACGTAGATTGTTGTAGAACCAAGACGTTTGTGAAGCTTGATGATTTCTGCACGCATGTGTCCACGAAGTTTAGCATCGAGATTTGAAAGTGGTTCATCCATTAAGAATACTTGTGGTTCACGAACGATTGCACGACCAAGTGCAACACGTTGACGTTGACCACCAGAAAGTGCTTTTGGTTTACGATCGAGAAGGTGTTTTAAATCAAGAATTTCTGCTGCTTCATTTACGCGCTTTTCAATTTCTGATTTATTCATCTTACGTAATTTCAAACCGAATGCCATATTATCGAATACTGTCATGTGTGGATAAAGTGCATATGATTGGAAAACCATTGCGATGTCACGATCTTTTGGTTCAACATTGTTTACAAGACGATCTCCAATGTAGAATTCTCCAGTTGTGATATCTTCAAGTCCAGCAATCATACGAAGTGTTGTTGACTTCCCACATCCTGATGGTCCAACAAGAGCAACGAATTCTTTATCTGCGATATCAAGATTAAAATCGATAACAGCGTGATATCCGTTATCATAAATTTTGTTTACATTTTTAAGTGAAAGTGTAGCCATGTAAATCTCCTTATATATTTAATATTTATTACTTTTCCATAATATCATTTTTTGAAAACGGTGTCTTTGTGCAAAGTGCACAATAACGAAAATATGATTGATAAGCAGTGAACATAGTTGTTGATTCTTGAAGTTTAGGAATGAAGAGTGACAATAGTACACTATTGATGATATAATAGAATATATGTTAAAAAGGAAAGATGATTAGAAATTATGCGTAAATTTTTTCGTTTGTTCATTCGGCGACTGTCGACGGATCGTTTAAATAATTATTCTGCACAAATGGCGTATACACTGCTTTTAGCAATGTTTCCCATTCTTTTATTTTTTGGGTATATTGTTTCTCAATTTAATATTTCAGTTGATCCACTTATTCGATTCTTACAAGGAAATACATCAGTTCAAGTGTTTTCCAAGTTAAATCAATTTGCAAATGCTCAAGTACACAAAGCAAACATTACATTTCTCAGTCCGATTTTCATCATTTCGTTGGTTTCAATTTCATTTGGACTTCGACCACTAATTGGTGCATTGAATCATATTTATCGAATTGAGGAAACGCGTACGTGGATACGGAATTTTTTCATATCGTTAATTGGGACTGTATTTTTAATGTTTGCATTGATTGGTGCTGTTATTTTATTTCTTTACAACATCGCATTTCAAGAAGTTATTTTATCGATGTTTCCCGTGATGAATCATTTTCATATTGTGTTGAATGTTATTTCTTGTCTTGTCTTGTTGAGTAGTATTTTTCTCTTTCTGATATTTGCTTTTACGGTTATGCCTGCTAAACGATATCGGATGCGTGTGAATGTTCGAGCAGCTTTTAATAGCACAGTGCTGTTATTTATCTTTTCAGTTTGTTTCTTATATTATGTAACATACTTAAATCGTACATATAATATTTTTTATGGAAGTCTTGGTTCTATTATTGCGATGATTACTTGGTTTTACTTTTCATCAATTGCGATATTAATTGGACTGGAACTAGAAATTATTCACGAACAGATACGACATAAGAGAGAAATTCCCGAAATTGAAAATTCATTTTTAAATTGGATTGATAAAGGAGTGAGATTGTTATGGCGAAAAAGATAATGTTTGTCGCTTCAAGTGGTGGTCACTTGAGTGAAATATTACAATTACGAGATGTGATGGATGAATCACATGTGCTCGTAACAGAAAAAATCGGCGATATTGCTTCAATTGTAAAAAGAGGGAATGGAATTCGGGTGAAAACAGTAAAAGCAGGATCACGTAAACAAGGCGTGATGTATTTATTTCTTTTTTTATGGAATGCGATACGAAGTTTAGGCATATACATTGTAGAAAAACCAGATGTTATTATCTCAACTGGATCGCACACTTTTATTCCTTTTGTCATCGCGCGCAAAATGATGTTTTGGCGTCGTTGTAATGTTATTTATATTGAGAGTATTGCCCGAGTGAAGACGATTTCGAAGACAGGGAAGATGTGTTTAAATCACGTTGATGCATTTTATGTACAGTGGGAAGGTCTTTGTGAACTGTATCCACAAGTAAAGTATAAAGGGAGATTATTATGATTTTTGTTTTACTCGGAACGCAAGATGCTCCATTTCATCGTATTATCCAACTTGTTCGTGAAATGGTTGAGAGTACGGATTGGAGTGAAGAGGTTGTTATTCAAAGTGGTGTGACACCTGTACAGTGGGAGAATCGTTATGTAATGGTACAGCCTTTTTTTGATAAAGAAGCGTTTCAAGAACATTTCAAAAATGCGCGTCTGATTATTACACATGGTGGAGCAGGAACTATATTTGAGGCTATGAATGAAAAGAAAAAAACACTCGTTATACCGAGACAAGCAATGTATGCTGAGCATGTTGATGATCATCAACTTGAATTGACAGAAATGCTTTCTCGTTTAGAGTATGTTGAAATGTATCAGAGTGGTTTATTATTAGATGCGCTCAAACAACTAGAAGTACGTGAATACCGCACGTATGAAGCGAATCATGAACTTGTAAATTATATGAAGAGGAGTCTTATATGAAAACATATTTATTTTCTGATATCGATGGCACATTTTTACAGGGCCATTTCTTGTCATCAAGACGAAAGCAATTTAAACCGACAGATTCGCTTGTTCAAGCAACCGCCGAGTTTATCGGAGAAGGTAATGAACTTATTTTTTCTACTGGTCGTCGCTATAAAAGCGTTCGAACGCTTGAGCAAAATGCAGGATTACCAGCCAATTATATTATTAGTATGAATGGTGCACTTGTATATGGACCTGATGATACGGAACTACGTCGTATTGAAATTCCAAAACATGATGTTCAAACATTGATGACATTGTTAAAAGAAAAACAGCTCCTTAAGAAGTTAAGTATGTTTACGTCGTATATGGATACGAAAAATATCGTCGATACACAACGACATCCGCAATTTTTCTTCCGTTTTATCGCAAAGAAGTTTGCTGGTATGGTGCATCACCATATTCATATTCAAAGTGAAATAGAAGAAGGTGTACACAGTCTAATTAAATTTGTTGTAGTAGGAAATAAAAAAGTGATTGAGCAAGTACGACAGGTAGTAGAAGAATCGGATTTATTACTGGAAACATTTAAAAGTTCAGATTATTCACTTGAAGTGTGTGCAAAAGGTGCTAACAAAGGTGATGCGATACGTTTTGTGATGGATCATAAAAAAGCAAATGGTCAAATCGCGTATGTTGGTGATTCTGAAAATGATATTTCAGGATTACAATGTGCCGATTTAGGATTTGCGATTAAGGACGGGGATACGGCTTTGTTTCAGTATGCAAACCATCAAGTGAAGAATGTTGAAGAAGCGATTTCAATCATTCAAAAACAGTCGAAATAATAGGCTGAAATTATTGTAAACTTTTACTTTTTCAATCCTTGAAAAAAGTCTGAAAATAACTGTTGCATTTGAAAAAAAATAGGCGTATAATTCAAACCATGAGATAGATAAAAGCGAGGAAAATGATGATGCTGAATCATAAATATATAACAAAAGAAGATATATATTTGGTTCTTAGCGTCATTATTTTTTCGCTTGTTATCACACTGATATCTTTTGAATATGGAGTTGCGACATTTATTGCAACAATAGCAACGGTCGTTTACTATCTCGTGTTTGAAAAGAGTATTACTTTTTTAATTGACCATGAGAATTCAAAACTATCTGTGATCTCAATTTATATCGTTGGCTTGCTCCGATATGTATGTATCGGTGGTGGAGTCATGGCAATCTTTTTTTTATTTTCTGCATCTTCTGTACGCCTTTATACGATTATCATCATCACGATGATGTGGTTTATTTGTACGTGGATGAGAAATAGGAGGTGAAACGGTGGGACCACTTATTTTAGAGGGGATTCCCAAACCAGAGTATTTTATTAATTTTGGTGAGTATGGTATTACATATCAACTTTTTTACTTGATCCTCGCATGTGTGGCCATTTCGATTTTTTCAATTATCATCGGTATGAAGTTGAAAAAACAAGACCCGCTTAAAAGGACGTCAAAAGTGATTGTGGTTTTTGAAGCAATTTTAGACTTTGCATTATCGTTTACAGGTGATGTACATAATAAAAAAGCGAAAAAAGCGCTCATCCCGATTATCGGAAGTTACCTTGTTATACTCGTTACGATTAATATACTAGGTGCTTTGAGTCTGGTTCCCCCAGCATCAAACGTGAGTGTGAGTTTAGCACTTGCATTCATCAGCTTTGTATTGATTCACTTTTTTGGAATTAAATACATTGGTTTCAAACAGTATTTTAAAGGGTATATCTCTTTGGATAAAGGGATTTTCCCGCTTACTGTTTTCGAGGCGTTTATTCAACCGATTACGCTTGCATTACGTCTTACAATTAATATGTTTGTCGGAGTCGTTATTATCGATATTTTTCGATACTTAGTGATGTCAGGCATTGGAAACCATGTTATTGCATATCCAATTGCAATAGCGGTGAGTGTTCCGTTTTCACTTTTCTTAGACTTGTTTGTCGGAGTGATTCAAGCGTATGTATTTACGCTACTTACTGCGTCATTTCTTGCTGAGAGAATGGAATAACAAATTTGAAATTATATTTATTTTGGAGGTTTTCATAATATGGAAAGTTTATTTACAATCGGAGCAGCACTTGCTGTATTAACAGGAGTAGGAACAGCAGTTGGTCAAGGTATGGCAGCTGGAAAAGCACTCGAAGGAATTTCACGTAATCCAGAAGCAGCAGGAGCAATTCGAGGAACATTAATTCTCTCACTTGCACTTATTGAAACACCAGCCCTTTACGGACTTCTAGTATCTATCCTTCTTATCTTTGTAAAATAGTATATTAATCAAAATAAAATTTTAATAGTAAGAAGGTGGACATGACAATGTTACATTTATTTGAAATAATGGCAGAAGAAGCACACGGTCCTCATATTGAAGTCGGTGGTCTTTTTCCAGAATCATTTAATTTCATTATCGCACTTGGAACGCTTGCTATTGTTATGTTTATTATGTATAAGTTTCTTTGGAAACATCTTGTTACATTTATTGAAACAAGACAAAATCATATTGAGCATGAAATTAAAGCAGCGACTGAAAAAAATGTGAACGCTGAAAAAATGTTGTCGGAAAGTAAAGAAAAACTTGAAAATGTGCATGCTGAAAGTGAACATATGATGAAAGCAGCACAAGAGCGCGTGAAAACATTTGAAGAGTCAGAGCGTGTGAAGTTTTTAGAACAGATGGCAAATGAAAAAGTGTTGATGCAAGAGCGACTTGATACAGAACTCAAAAAGCAAAAACAAAAACAAAATGAAGAAGTATTGACAATTGCATCAGAACTCGCTGCGCGCTTTTTAAAAGAGCAACCAATTGATACAGTTGAGGCTTCAATTCAGAAACTTCAAAAAGTAGGTGAGTAATCGTGAAAGTATATGTATATGCACGAAAATTCGCCTCTGCTTTAATTCAAGTGGAAGACAATCGTGAGCAACTTGCGAGTGAATTACTCGCTGTTTCTTCGAACTGGTCACAATTGAATGATTATATTCCAATGTATATTTCGGATGAAGTTAAAAATGAACGATTAAATCAACTTGGTGTAATGCCTACGACACGTCGTCTTATTTTAGAATTGAGTCGTTCAGGAATGATGCGACTCCTTCCACGTATTACAGAACAATATATTCAAATGAAAAATGAAGCGAACAATAAGCTCGTTGCACAAGTGACAACAAAACGATCACTTTCACAACAAGAGCAAGATATGTTGAGTGATGTATTGCATACACGTCATCAAAAAGAAGTTATATTGGATCAACATGTTGATGCCAATGTAATCGATGGATTAAAGGTTGAAATTGACTACCATGTATTTGATGATACAGTAGCAACCAAACTCGATTTAATCGTACAAAAACTTTCGTATGAAATGGAGGTCGTATAATGAGTCAAACACATAATTTGAGTGAAGTTATCGTTGGGAAATTACGCGATATTTCAGAACAAGCAGTAGAATATAGTGTCGGTCGAATTGTTCAAATTGGTGATGGAATTGCCACAGTTGTGGGACTTCCAAATGTCATGTATAGCGAACTTGTTATATTTGAAAATGGTGTAAAAGGGATGGCGATGAATCTTGAAGAAGATGTTGTCGGTATCGTTTTACTCGGAAACGAAGCTGAACTTCGTGAAGGTATGGAAGTTCGTGCAACAGGAAATATTATGGATGTACCAGCAGGTATGGAATTAATTGGACGTGTTGTTAATGCGCTTGGAGAACCGATTGATGGAAAAGGAGCACTCGCAACAACGACACGTCGTCCTGTTGAGAAAATTGCTCCAGGTGTTATGCAACGTCAAAGCGTTGATGAGCCACTTCAAACCGGAATTAAAGCAATCGATACGATGATTCCAATTGGTAAAGGTCAACGGGAACTTATTATCGGAGACCGCCAAACAGGAAAAACAACAATTGCAATCGATACAATTATCAACCAAAAAGGTAAAGATGTATATTGTATTTACGTTGCAATTGGACAAAAAAATAGTACAGTTGCATCACTTTATTCAACACTTCAAAAGCATGGAGCAATGGATTATACAACAATTGTTTCAGCAACAGCGAGTGAACTTGCCCCACTTCAATATCTTGCACCTTACTCAGGTGTTGCGATGGCTGAAGAATTAATGGCTCAAGGTAAAGATGTACTTGTAGTATATGATGATTTAACGAAACATGCGGTTGCATACCGTACAATTTCGCTTCTTCTTCGTCGTCCACCGGGACGCGAGGCATATCCTGGAGATGTTTTCTATCTTCATTCACGTCTTCTTGAACGTGCAGCACGTATGAGTGATGTGTATGGTGGTGGTTCAATTACAGCGTTGCCAATTATTGAAACGCAAGCTGGAGATATCTCAGCATATATTCCAACAAACGTTATTTCGATTACGGATGGACAAATCTTCTTACAAACAGATTTGTTTAACTCAGGTCTTCGTCCTGCGATTGATACTGGTCTTTCAGTATCTCGTGTTGGTGGATCTGCCCAAACCAAAATCGTTAAAAAACTTTCTGGGACAATTAAAATTGATCTTGCTCAATATAGTGAGTTGCAAGCATTTGCACAGTTTAGTTCGGATCTTGATGCTGCGACAAAAGCAGTACTTGATAAAGGAGCTCGATTAACTGAGTTGATGAAACAACCAGTCAATGCCCCACTTTCAACATGTGAGGAAGCGATCATTCTTTTCGCTGCTGATCGTGGATATTTAAAATCGGTAGCAGTTGCTAATGTTGCTCGTTATGAAAAAGAGTTAATTCGATTTGCAAATGAGCAAAATCGTGAACTTGTTGTAAAAATCGAAGAGCAATATACATTGACTGAAGAGATTGAAAGTGAATTAGTTGCAATGCTTGATCGTTTTGGAAACTTGTTTGTAGGTGAGTAATTATGGCAAATAATATTAAAGCGATTAAAAATCGTATTTCATCTATTGAATCAACGAAAAAAGTAACAAGCGCAATGCAACTTGTTTCAATGGCAAAACTTCAAAAATATCAAAAGAAATCAAGTCATGTTAAACGTTATAAATCAATTGTAAAAACCCACATGGAGCAAATTTTAGCTCGTGCGGTTGAAAATAAAGAATCAGTTTTTGATTCACCATATTTCAGACGAAATAATGAAATCAAACATGTTGGATATATCATTTTTACTTCTGATGTTGGATTGTGTGGCGGTTACAATATTAACGTATTGAAAAAAGCGCAAGAATTGATTAAAAAAGATATTGAAGAAGGACGTTCTCCATATGTGTATATGATCGGAAAAGTCGGTGTGGAAAAGGCAAAATATTTTGATATTCCTGTCTTTTGGTTATCACGAGGTGTTAATGACACGCTCGGATTTTCTGATGTAGCTGATATCGTTGATGGGTTTATTGATCAATATAAATCAGGTGACCTTGATGCGGTTAAAGTTATTTATACAAATTTTGAAAACACACTTGTTCAAACAGTTCAAACAGAAACATTGCTTCCAATCCCACATGTAGAACAACCGAAGATGGATATTCCAAAAGATACTATTTTTGAACCAAATGCAGAAATTTTACTTGATGTACTTGTTCCAAAATATATGGAATCATTTGTTTATATATTCTTCTTAGAATCACATACGAGTGAAGAAGCATCACGCCGAATGGCGATGGAAAACTCAAATAAAAATGCACAGCAATTTCTTGTTGATTTAAAACAAGAATACAACCAGGTAAGGCAAGCACTCATCACACAAGAGATGGCTGAAATTATCGGTGGTGCTGAAAACTTAAACTAGGAGGGCTCATATGAGTGAAAACAATGGAATTATTGTAAAAGTTGTCGGTCCAGTTGTCGATGTACGTTTTGATAATGGAAATTTACCAAAACTCAATGATGCACTAACACTTGATTTTCAAGGACAAAAGCTCGTTCTTGAAGTTGCACAACATGTTGGTGATAATGTTGTGCGTGCGATTGCGATGGGAGCAACAGAAGGTCTTTCACGCGGTATTTCAGTTGTAAATACTGGAAATGCAATTACTGTTCCAGTTGGTGAAGCAACACTTGGTCGTATGTTTAATGTTCTTGGAGATGTTATCGATGAACTTCCATTTGATAGTGAGAATGTTCAACGTGCTTCAATTCATAAACAAGCACCAAGTTTTGATGAACTCAACATGGAAATGGAACTTTTAGAAACGGGAATTAAAGTTATTGACTTAATTTGTCCGTATGTAAAAGGTGGGAAAATCGGTCTCTTTGGAGGAGCCGGAGTTGGTAAAACTGTTATCATCCAAGAGTTGATTAATAATATTGCTACACACCATGGAGGACTTTCAGTATTTAGTGGAGTCGGTGAGCGTAGCCGTGAAGGGAATGACCTTTATTACGAAATGCAAGAAAGTGGTGTACTTTCAAAAACAGCACTTGTCTTCGGTCAAATGAATGAGCCACCAGGTGCACGTTTCCGTGTTGCTTTATCAGGTCTTACAATGGCTGAACATTTCCGAGATGAAGAAAATCAAGATGTACTATTATTCATCGATAATATTTTCCGTCTGACACAAGCCGGATCAGAAGTATCAGCGCTTCTTGGACGTATGCCATCAGCCGTTGGTTACCAACCAACACTTGCAACTGAAATGGGACAATTACAAGAACGTATCACATCAACGAAAAAAGGATCAATTACGTCAGTTCAAGCGGTATTCGTACCTGCCGATGACTTAACCGATCCAGCGCCAGCAACAACGTTTGCGCATCTTGATGCAACAACAGTACTTGATCGTTCGATTT
This sequence comes from Culicoidibacterales bacterium, assembly GCA_051649665.1. Taxonomy (GTDB): domain Bacteria; phylum Bacillota_I; class Bacilli_A; order Culicoidibacterales; family JBOFHN01; genus JBOFHN01. Next base: position 18,443 of record JBOFHN010000103.1, on the reverse strand, counting down.
CTGCTCTCGGTATTTATCCAGCGGTAAATCCACTTGAGTCATCATCACGTATTCTTGATCCACAAGTTGTTGGTGAAAAACACTATACAGTAGCTCAAAATGTTCAAGGTATTTTACAACGCTATAAAGAATTACAAGATATTATTGCAATTCTCGGTCTTGATGAGTTAAGTGAAGAAGATAAAATTATCGTTCACCGTGCTCGTCGTGTTCGTAACTTCCTCTCTCAACCATTTACAGTTGGTGAACAGTTTACAGGACTTAAAGGAACATATGTACCAGTTTCTGCGACAATTCGTGGTTTTGAAGAAATACTAGATGGAAAACATGATGATTTACCAGAAAATGCATTTATGTTTGTCGGTTCAATTGAAGAAGCTCGTGAAAAAGCTGAAAAATTGAATGCGAGTGTGTAGGTGATAACTATGGCACTTGATTTATATATCGTTGCAACCGATAGAATTATTTTTGAAGGTGAAGCGGAGTATGTCAAAGTACACACACTTGAGGGACAAATTACAGTATACCCAGGACACATCCCTTATGTGGCAGTGCTCGATATTGCACCGTTGTACATTAAAACTAAAGAAAATGAAAAAGAACGTCAACTCGCAGTAGGTAGTGGATATATGATTGTTGAAGATAAAAACGAAGTCATTATCGTAACTGATATTGCCGAGTGGGCAGAAGAAATCGATATGGAACGTGCACAAGATGAAGCTGATCGTGCTCGCCGCCTTCTTGAAGGAAAAGAGCTTGGAGATTTATCACGCGCTGAAATATCGCTTCGTAAGGCGATTAATCGTCTTAATGTTACAAACAATTCAACGAAAATTGATTAAGAAGGGATTTGCCCTTCTTTTTTTATACTATAATTTAGTAGGACTTGCCAAAGAAGTGTGAGTGAATAAAGCCTGTTCTGTTATCTTAGAAATTGACACAAAACATGAAAAAGTTTACAATATAAGAAATGTAATCGGGGGTAAAAGGATGTTTCGAAAACCAGAAAATGTTTTTAGAAGTTATATTGTTCAGTATGTGTTAGTTACAATTCTTGAACTTGTTGTGGTTTATAATATTATTACACCACACTTCATAACAAATTATGAGGATTTATACGCATCGATTATCATGATAACTGTCTTCTTTTTTATAATTAAAGCAGTGTCATTTATGTTTATTCAAATTTTTTTCCAATTTATGGTATATGAACAATTAAAGAATATGAAAGAAAGTTTTTCACAGCATAAAAAAACAATGACTTTCTTATATTTAATATCAATCATAGTTCCTATTATTGCGCTTTTGAAGAATAGTGTTCATTTTCAAAGTCTTGCCTTTTTAGCGAGTTTCTATTTTCTTTATGTTACTGTTGTTGTGGGATTTAATTCGCTTCTTTTAATTCGAATGATTTTTTACAATGAAGAAAATGATATGTTAAGTCGTGCTGGTTGGTTGACATTCTTTTTTCTTGGAATTATAAGTGTGGATATACCAAGTATGCGTGATGATAATTATAATGACTGTCATGTTTGTCTTTTCTCTTTTCTTATTACAAAATCATCTTACACTTCCATTAAAACGACAAAAACGACTAGCTGCAGGAACAATTTGGCAAATCAGTGTCAACTTTCGGAAAAAGAATATTTTTCAAAATATGCTTACATTTCATAATATCGTAGCGAAAGAACAAATGGATACGAGATGTGATTTCTTTCAAAATAGCCAAGTGTTGCTCTCGAATTCGATTAAGGATATATCAGAAGATGACTTTATACAGTTGTGTGAAAATAATTATTATATGATTATTGATGTTCCACTTTATGAAAAGTTTGTTGTTGGTAATGAATACCAATTTCCCAATGTTATTATTGTAGCGATAAAAGTTGATGAGTTTGTTGATGGAAGAGAACTCGTTCCTGAACAATTTGAAATGATCGCGAGTGACTTTTACCGAAAGACATTGCCAACCATTGCAGGAATGGAAAAATTGATAAGCAAGAAAAAGAAAACAAGGAGAAAAAACAATGCCACTTAAAATACAAAATAAGCATATCGTTTATACGCTGATTTTCATTATTACATGTGTGATGTTATATTCACTTTTGAGCGGTGTTATTCTTGGGTTTTCTAAGTATGTTCCACTTTTCCCAAATGGTTTGTTTTTTGTCTTTTTCCACGCTTCGCTGATACACTATGGACTGAATACGGTCGCAATGCTTTCACTCATTCCAGAAATAAAGCATATTCGATTGTGGATATTTTGTCTGTTAATTGTTTTGAGTATTGCTGCCAACATTATTACCGTTGGACTATTTTCAACAGGATTAACAGTTGGTCTTTCAGGTGTATTTTGTGGAATTCTTGGTTATTTAGCAGTTGATCAATATATTACAAGTAAGCGGACAGTGTTCATCGTTGAGTGCTTTGGGATGCTTGTCTTCACCCTCTTTTTCCCAATGGTGAGTATTGAGGGTCATCTTTCAGGCTTGGCTGTGGGAGTGACTTTAGCGTTTGTTTATACATTTATAAGTAGAAAGCGTTTAAAGAAGGTCGCATAAAAGCATGATAATATGAAGGGAAGATTTAAAATGTCTAAAGAATATCCGACATATATAATTGTTTTATTTGTTATTTTACTTTGCTTGTTTATTTACCGTCTTGGAATGAGCGAGTTAACTTCGATGGAATTAATACTATATACTGCCATTGTTTTATTTATTGTATTTTCAAGAAAAAAAGAGTAGGTTATTAAAAGTAGAATGAGTGATTATAAAGATTGAATAGTATGAATTGTATAAAATTAATAAGGAGGTTTATTGATGAATAAAGAAATAAACGCTAGAACACTTTTGTTTTTAGGCAGCTGGATAATACTAGTAAGTGTTGCCTTTCTTCTCCACACTCCACTCGTATATATTAAGTTCCCAATTATGATTATCGGGGCTTCGGTGGTATTGATTACGACGCAGTTGGAATTTTATTATCGTTATTTACTTGTGCTGCTTCTTGCTTTTATATGTACGCTACTTGTGAAAGAGGTTGGTGAAATCTATAGTATTGTCGGGAGTCTAGTTGTTGTCTTTGTTGGGTATAAGAATGATACAAGCGACAAAAAAATAAGAAAGTGAGCGAGAAAAATGTTTAAATTTAAAAAGAAACAAACGAAAATCATTGCGAGTGTGGTTGTTTTATTACTTGCAATTTTGGGGATTTTTAGAAATGTGAATAATTTTGTTTATCAATTTGTTATTGTAAGCGGATGTATTGTATTAATTCATGATGTTTGGGAGAAAAAGGCAGAAGAAAAGGAATAGATTTTTCATGTTATAACTCGTAATAAGACGACTAGTATTAGTCGTCTTTTTTTGTTATAATACAGTTACGATATATACAATACAAGAGGAGCGACGATATGGTCTTTAATCATCAGGAAATAGAGAAGAAATGGCAATTGCATTGGGAAAATAATAAGACGTTTAAAGTTGATATTGAAAATACGGACAAGAAGAAGGCATATATCCTTGATATGTTTCCATATCCATCGGGAAGTGGGCTTCATGTTGGGCATCCGGAAGGGTATACGGCAACGGATATTGTGAGCCGTATGCGTCGTATGCAGGGGTATAATGTACTTCACCCAATTGGATGGGATGCATATGGACTTCCAGCGGAACAGTTTGCTTTAAACACAGGGAATCATCCTGGCATTTTTACGGAAGAAAACATCCAAACATTCCGTCGTCAAATTAAAGCACTTGGTTTCTCGTATGATTGGGATCGTGAAGTGAATACAACGGATCCGAATTACTATAAGACAACACAATGGATTTTCACACAACTGTATAAAAAAGGATTAGCAGAGCTTAAAGAAATTGAAGTGAACTGGTGTGAGGGACTTGGAACGGTACTTGCAAATGAGGAAGTGCTTGTTGTTGATGGGCAAATGGTTTCTGAACGTGGCGAATTCCCAGTTGTGAAGAAGAAGATGAAGCAATGGATTTTAAAGATTCCTGTATACGCTGAACGTTTACTTCAAGATCTTGATTCATTAAATTGGCCAGAATCGTTAAAAGAAATGCAACGTAACTGGATTGGTAAATCAGTTGGTGCTGAAGTTCATTTCCGAGTAGAGGGACAAGAAGATGTTATAACGACGTTTACAACAAGACCAGATACATTATTTGGTGCAACGTATGTTGTGCTCGCTCCCGATCATGAATTAGTTGAAAAAGTGATGACAGAAGCATGCAGAGAAACTGTTGCGAAGTATCAAGAAACAACGAAGATGAAAACAGATCTTGAGCGTACAGAGCTCAATAAAGATAAAACAGGTGTGTTCACGGGAGGATATGTTGTAAATCCTGCAAGTGGTGAAAAGATGCCGATTTGGATTGCTGATTATGTACTTTCAACATATGGAACAGGTGCTGTTATGGGTGTTGCGGCACATGATGAACGTGATTTTGAATTTGCAACTAAATATCAACTTCCAATTAAGCAAGTCGTTGAAGGTGATTTAGAATCAGGTGCAATTACAGGTGATGGCTCACATATTGAAAGTGATTTTTTAAATGGTTTAAATAAGCAAGATGCTATTTCAGCAATGGTTGAATGGCTTGAGCAACAAAATAAAGGTCAAGGCAAAATCAATTATAAATTACGTGATTGGGTATTCTCACGTCAACGTTATTGGGGAGAGCCATTCCCAATTATTCATTGGGAAAATGGAGAAATTGAATTAGTTGAAAATTTACCAGTAACATTACCAGATATTTCAAAAGATGGTTTAAAACCATCGGGAACTGGCGAAGGTCCACTTGCAACGATTACCGATTGGTTATATGTTGAAGATGCTGTAAAAGGTCGTGGAAGACGTGAAACAAATGTTATGCCACAGTGGGCTGGGTCATGCTGGTATTATATTGGCTATATTCTTCAAAATGATGGAACATATTGGGATATTGAATCAGAACGAGCACAAAAAGCGCTTGAACATTGGTTGCCAGTTGACTTATACATCGGTGGTGCAGAACATGCTGTACTTCACTTGCTTTACGCACGTTTCTGGCATAAAGTACTCTTTGATATCGGTGTTGTTAAAACACCAGAACCATTTTTCCAATTGTTTAATCAAGGGATGATTCTTGGTGAAAACAATGAAAAAATGTCGAAATCAAAAGGAAATGTAGTGAATCCAGATGATATAATTGTTTCACACGGTGCGGATACACTTCGCCTCTATGAGATGTTTATGGGGCCACTTAACGCATCGATTGCTTGGTCGACTGATGGACTTGATGGTGCACGTCGTTTCCTTGACCGTGTATGGCGCTTATGTACAGAGCAAAGTGATAAGTTCACAACAGATGAGACACAAAATCTTGAAATGGTATATCATCAAACTGTGAAAAAAGTGACGCACGACTACGAAACACTTGGTTTTAATACCGCAATTTCACAATTGATGGTATTTATCAACGAATGCTATAAAGCGGAAAAAATCAATGTTGCGTACATGCATGGCTTTTTACAACTTTTAAACCCGATTGCACCACATATGACATCGGAATTATGGTTGACAGTATTTAATCAAAAAGAAGAAATTTCATATACAGCTTGGCCACAATATGATGATTCGAAAACAGTAGCGAATACAATTACAGTCGTTGTACAAGTGAATGGAAAACTTCGAGATAAAATGGAAGTTGAAAAAGATATTACAAAAGAAGAACTTGAAGCACTTGTGTTTGCATCGGATAAAGTGAATGCACATACAAGTGGAAAAGAAATTGTAAAAGTCATTTATGTGCCTGGGAAATTGTTTAATATTGTTGTCAAGTAAGACAGTTTAAAAGCAGGTATTCCTGCTTTTTGCGTCTATATACGAAAGGAAGAACTATATGAAATCTATAGAGACAGTTTATAAGATTGGATTTGGTCCATCATCATCGCACACGATGGGACCAGAACGAGCAGCGAATCTTATTAAAAAAGAATATCCTCATGTGAGCCATTGGCATGTGAAGTTATATGCATCACTTGCACTAACTGGAAAAGGACATCTCACAGATTACATTATTGAAAAGACTTTAAAGCCAAAACCAGTTACATTTGATTGGCTTGCGACAGAAACATTACCTAAACATCCAAATGGAATGGAAATGATTGGTTTTGATGATGAAGAAAATGTAGTGGTATCATGGACCGTGTATAGTACCGGTGGTGGTGAAATCGAGATTGATGAACTTCCTCGATCTGCTGATTATGGTGATGTGTACGAAGAAAAGACATTTAATGAAATTAAAGCGCGCTGTAAAAAAGAAAATTGGACGCTTATTGATTATGTTGATCATTATGAACCATTTCTATCAATTCATCTTCATGAAGTATGGCGAGTGATGATGGATTCAATTAAACGTGGTGGAAAGAATGCTGGTGTTTTACCAGGTTCATTACACGTTATGCGAAAAGCGCATGTGCTATTAAAAGAAGAAAAGCCATCGAGTCGTTTAATTGGTTATGCATATGCAGTTAATGAAGAGAATGCATCAGCTGGAGGGCTTGTTGTAACAGCTCCGACATGTGGTGCATCAGGAACACTACCTGCTATTTTAATGCATAATCATATTCAAAATGGTATTGAAGACGATGAAATTATTAACGCATTGAAAGTTGCAGGAATAATTGGAAATGTCATCCGAACGAATGCCACGGTAAGTGGTGCTGAGGGTGGTTGTCAGGCTGAGGTTGGTTCGGCAACGGCAATGGCAGCTGCCGCTGATTGTTATCTTAGAGGAGCTGATATTAATACTATTGAATCAGCAGCTGAAATTGGACTTGAGCATCAGCTAGGATTAACATGCGATCCAATTGGTGGATATGTGCAAATTCCATGTATTCAAAGAAATGGAATTGCAGCAATTAAAGCGAAAGAAGCATCGCGACTTGCGATTTTAGTTGCAGATACAGAATTAATTGATTTTGATACAGTTGTTGAAACAATGTATCAAACAGGAAAAGATCTTCCGTATGCGTATCGCGAAACATCAGAAGGTGGACTCGCATACTTTTACAAGAAAGAAAAAAATGAGGTATAGAATGCGAAATAGTATTTCCGATTTCCAAATATCATTTCATGATGCATATCGAAATAATAGCATTTCAACCGATGAAACATTTCAATTGAGTGCGCTTGTTCGTATTATGGAAAATTACGCTCCGAAAATGACACAAACTAAAATGTATGAATTGATTTATGATATGTACATTGAAGAGCAAGAACAAATATTAAATCACTGTTTAGAAATGATTAGTGGATGGAAATTAGATGGAAGATTTGAATTTTTAGAAGAATGAAAGATGTGTGATTCATGCATCTTTTTTTTTATTTGTGTTATACTATATGAATATAAAGAGGTGAGGGTTATGATTTCAGGGAATATTGCAGGAGTACGAGCATCAGTTCTTGAAAGACTTGAGCAGTTGTTCGATGTTGAAACAGAAAAGCAGCAGTTTGCTGATCGTCAAATTGTTGAAGAGATTGCATCTATAACAACGTTGTTAAATCGTGAAATAAGTGTTGCAATTGATCGGCGGGGAAAAGTTGTTGAAGTAGCAATTGGAGATAGCCAAACTGTCAAACTTCCAAGTGTTGAGAAAGATAAACGTGGACTTTCAGGAATTCGCATTGTACATACACATCCAAATGGTTCATCGCGACTATCGGATGTGGATATTTCGGCACTCCTTTCGCTTAAGCTTGATGCAATGTTTGCAATAGGTGTATGTGATGGAGAAGTTAATAGTGTTACGTTAGGGTTTTGTAATTTAGTTCATGATACAGTAGTATATCAAATGACGGATGAGTGGCCACTTGAGGACGCGCTAGCTTATGATGTGTTCGCACATATTCAAGAAGCTGAAAAGAACTTCCGTATGAAGAATGCAACCCATGAAGTTGATGATGAAAAGGATGTTGCACTTGTTGTCGGGACAGATACCGAAAGTTCATTAGTAGAGTTGATTGAACTTGCCCGAGCTTGTGATATTGAAGTAGTAGAACAGATATTTCAAAAGCGAAATAGTGTAGATACGAAGTATTTTATCGGGAGCGGAAAAGTTGCAGAAATCAGTCTTGAGCGGCAAGTGATGCAAGCAAATATGGTTATCTTTGATGACGAATTGACAGGAGTTCAATTACGAAATCTCGAGGGACAACTCGGTTGCCGTGTCATTGATCGAACAATGTTAATTTTAGAAATATTTGCACGACGCGCAAAGACACGTGAAGCGAAAATCCAAGTGCTGATTGCGAAATTAAAATATGAGCGAAGTCGTCTTTCTGGCCAAGGAGTTGAAATGTCACGCCTTGGTGGTGGTCTTGGAGCTAAAGGGAGTGGTGAAACGAAGTTAGAACTGGATCGTCGAAAAATACGTGATGTTATTCATCACTATGAACACGAATTGAAAAAAATTGAGTCGGTTCAAGGTATTCAAAAGCGAAAGCGAAATAAATCGAATATTCCACAAGTTGCATTGGTTGGATATACAAATGTTGGAAAATCAACACTTCGGAATTTGATTATCGATTTATATAGTGATGATAAGGCGATAAAAAAAGAACATGTCCTCTCTCAAAATATGCTCTTTGCTACATTGAGTACAACAGTACGAACATTTTTACTACCAGATAAGCGTGTTGCTTCGCTCGTTGACACAGTTGGATTCATTCGTAAACTTCCACACGATCTAGTTGAATCATTTAAATCAACATTAAGTGAAGTTATCGATGCTGATTTGATTGTTCATGTGATTGATAGTTCTAGTGACGAGGCACTAGAACAAATTGTTGCAGTAAACGAAGTACTTCATGAATTGCATTGTCAGGATAAAAGACAATTAATTGTCTTTAATAAATGTGATATTGCAACAAAAGAGCAACTTGAGAGATTGAGTGAACTTGGTTTTGTTGATGTTGTGCAGATGAGTGCTAAATCGAAACTCGGTATTGAGCAATTTGTACAGACAGTAAGTGAATTGTTACCGAATCCACTTGTATCAATGCGAATCTGTATTCCGTATGCACATTCTGAAATGTTATCACAAGTATATCGTGATTGTGAAGTCAACGACGTTACCTATGATGAAGTTGGAACAGTTTTTACAATGAGTGTATCAGAGGTGCATAAAGATAAATATGCAGGATACGAACTGGGTAATAAATTGTGATTATAAGAGTTAAAATGAGTTGTAAAAGTCAACTTAATTTAATGTAAGATGCTTATTATGATTTTTTCGCTGAAAAAATTTTCAAAAAAACCTTAAAGAAAAGTGGAATCTTTCCCATATATATGTTATTGTTTTCATTGGACGTTTTATTTGTTGAATCATTTTTTTGATGTGATTTAAAACGTTTAATGATTTTTTTTATTATTTATTAGTTAAAAAAATCACGAAAGTGTTTTTGACGTGTTAATTTTATACTAAAATAAGGCAAAAAGTTCAATTTGAGTTATAATATTTTTATGTTGAAAGCACTATCAATTAGTGCTACAATACGTATGTAGTCAAATCTATTATTTAGGAGGATACATTTTGAAAATAGGTATAATTAAAGATCCAAAACAAGGAGAAGCAAGGGTCGGAATGACTCCCGAAAATGCCCAAAAGCTAGTTGAAGCAGGACATCAAGTTTTTCTTGATTCTGATGCGGGTGCTGGTTGTGGGTTTACAAACGACCTTTATGAAGCTGTCGGAGTAAAAGTAGTTGACACACCAACTGCTTGGGACGTAGACATGGTTGTTAAAGTAAAAGAACCGCTTCCACAAGAATACAAGTACTTTAAAGAAAATTTGATCATTTGGGGATTCTTACATCTTGCTGCATCAAAAGAATGTACAGATACAATGGTCAAAGCAAACATCACTGCTATTTCAGGTGAAAATATTAGCGTTGATGGTGTTTTAGAATTATTGAAACCGATGAGTGCAATCGCTGGTCGTCGAGCAGTGTGCATGGGACAATATTATTCTGAAATTCAACATGGTGGTTCAGGATTACTTTTACCAGGAATTCCAGGAATTGATGCTGGTACAGTTGTTATTTTAGGTGGTGGAAATGCTGCTGAAAATTCAGCTGATATGGCTGCTGGATTAGGATGTAATGTTGTTATCTTAGAACTTAATGAGAAACGTATTGCAGAATTAAATGAACGTTATCCACAAGAGAGTGTTCAAGTAGTTCCATCAACAACAGAAAATCTTGAAAAATATATTAAAATAGCTGATGTGTTCATTTCAACAATTTTAATTCCAGGTGCAAAGCCACCGAAAATTGTTAAAGAATACATGATTGAGTCAATGAAAAAAGGAAGTGTTGTCATTGATATTTCAATTGACCAAGGTGGAACAATTGAAACGATTGAAAAAGCAACTTCTCATGATCAACCAACATTTATCAAACACGGAGTAGTTCATTATGCTGTTCCGAACATGCCTGGTGCAACGCCTCTCACGGCTACAATGGCGTTAGCAAAAGGTAATATTTCTTATTTACTCGCAATTGCGAATTTAGGTCTTGAAAAAGCAATGTTAGAGTTACCAGAATTAGAAAGTGGTTTGAGCATTTACAAAGGTAAAATTGTTCAAGAAGCGCTTGCTGAAGCCACCGATAATACGTGTGTTAAGTTAGGAGATGTTTTGAATGGTTAGAAGTACAAATACACTACCAGTTTCAGTTGAAGATATTTGCGAAGCGAAGTATATTTTGAAGAATCATGCTCGTCTTACGCCAATGATTAAATCATATTATTTAACAAATAAAAGTGGCGGAGAAATTTTTGAAAAACTTGAAAATATGCAATTAACAGGATCATTTAAATTCCGTGGAGCATTTAATAAAATTGCCCACTTAAGTGATGCTGAAAAAGCGAAAGGTGTTATTGCTTGTTCTGCAGGGAATCATGCTCAGGGAGTTGCGTTATCATGTAAACTTTTAGGAATTAAAAGTAAAATTGTAATGCCTTCTATGGCGCCAAAAGCAAAAGTTGAAGCAACACAAGGATATGGTGCTGAAGTTATTCTTCACGGTGCAAGCTTCGATGAAGCAAAAGCAAAATGTGAAGAAATAGCGAAAGCTTCGGGAGAAACATATATCCCGCCTTATGATGATCCATGTGTTATGGCTGGACAAGGGACTATCGGATTGGAAATTCTCGATGAACTTTTCGATGTTGATACAGTTGTTGTTCCAGTTGGTGGTGGTGGTTTAATTTCAGGAGTAGCAGTTGCTATGAAAGCATATAATCCTGATATTAAAATTATTGGTGTACAAGCTGAGAATGTTCATGGAATGCAAGCTTCATTTGAAGCAGGTGAAATGACATCTCACAGCGAAGGGACGACATTAGCTGATGGATGCGCGGTTAAAACACCGGGAACATTAACTTTTGAAGTCGTAAAAGAATTAGTTGATGATATTATCTTAGTTTCTGAGGATGACATTGAATTAGCAATTAAAGATTTGATTCAACGAACAAAAACAGTTGTTGAAGGTGCTGGAGCACTTGCAACTGCAGCTATCCTCAGTGGAAAAGCTGAAAAATATGTAAAAGGCAAGAAAGTTGTAGCAATCGCTTCAGGAGGAAATGTTGATTTAACACGAATTTCAGATATCGTTGGTCATTTAACGAATGTGAAAAATTAGGAGGAATTCCAGATGAGTAAAGATACGCTAAATAACTTTTTAAAAGAAAATCTAAGTGAATTAAGAGATAAAGGTTTGTACAATGAAATTGATATTTTGGAAGGATCAAATGGTCCAATTATCAAAATTAGAGGTCGAGATTTAATTAATCTCTCTGCGAATAATTATCTCGGATTTGCGACAAACCCAGAAATGATTAAAGCAGCGGTTGATGCTACTGAAAAGTATGGTGTTGGTGCTGGTGCTGTAAGAACAATCAATGGAACATTAGAAATCCATGATGAACTAGAAAAACGAATAGCAAAATTCAAGCATACAGAAGCAGCAATTGCTTTCCAGTCAGGATTCAACTGCAACATGGGTGCCATTTCGGCAGTTATGGATAAGAACGATGCTATTTTATCTGATGAACTTAATCATGCATCAATTATTGATGGTGCAAGACTTTCAGGAGCTAAAATTATTCGCGTAAAACACCAAGATATGGATGATTTACGTGAAAAAGCGAAAGAAGCAACTGAAAGTGGTTTTTACAATAAAGTTATGTATATTACTGATGGTGTTTTTTCAATGGATGGTGATGTTGCTAAAATCACTGAAATTACAGAAGTCGCTCAAGAATTTGGATTAATCACGTATGTTGATGACGCACATGGTTCTGGTGTCATGGGTCAAGGTGCAGGAACGGTCAAACATTTCAATGCGTCTGATAAAATTGATTTCCAAATGGGTACCCTCTCTAAAGCAATCGGAGTGGTTGGTGGCTATGTTGCCGGTTCGAAAAATTTAATTGATTGGTTAAAAGTTCGCGGTCGTCCGTTCTTGTTTTCAACAGCGTTGACTCCAGGAGCGGCAGCTGCTTCAATTAAAGCAATTGAATTAATGGAAACACATCCCGAAATTGTCGAAAGGCTTTGGGAAAATGCAAAATATCTTAAAGAAGGACTTGCAGGACTTGGCTATAATATCGGAGTTTCTGAAACACCAATTACCCCAGTTATTATTGGTGATGAAAACTTAACCCAAAAATTTTCTAAAAAATTAATCGAAAACGGTGTGTATGCTAAATCCATCGTTTTCCCAACCGTTCCTTTAGGAACTGGTCGTGTGCGTAATATGCCATCTGCTAGCCATACAAAAGAAATGCTAGACAAAGTTATCGAAGCCTATGCAATTGTTGGTAAGGAATTAGACATTATTTAAAAAAACTATTCTAACTCAATATATAATTCAAGGAGAGATACAATATGAAAAAAGTATTAATTACAGGCTCTTTAGGGCAAATAGGTTCTGAATTAGTTGATCGTTTAAGAAAAGATAATGGAATGGATAGTGTAATAGCAACGGATGTTCGTCGTATTGAAGGAAGTCCTGTTGTAGAGGAAGGGATTTTTGAAATCCTCGATGTGCAAGATTACGATAAATTTTTAGAAATTGCGAAAAAACACAAAGTTGATACAGTTATTCATTTAGCTGCTTTACTCTCTGCTACTGCTGAGGCAAGACCAGTCTTTGCATGGCAACTCAACATGGGTGGACTCATGAATGCATTAGAAGTTGCGCGTGAATTGAATTTAAAATTCTTTGCACCATCTTCAATTGCTGCATTTGGTCCAAGCTCACCTGCTGATTTTACACCGCAAGACACAATAATGAGACCAACAACAATGTATGGTGTCACAAAAGTGGCTGGTGAATTATTAGCTGATTACTACTACACAAAATTTAATGTTGATACGCGTTCTGTACGTTTCCCAGGGCTCATCTCGTATAAAGTTGAACCGGGTGGTGGAACAACAGATTATGCTGTTGATATTTATTACGAAGCATTGAAACATGGGAAATACGCTTCATTTATCGGTCCTGGAACATCTATGGACATGATGTATATGGACGATGCAATCGAAGCAATTGTTCAATTGATGAATGCGGATCCATCGCGTTTAATTCACAGAAATGCTTTCAATATTACAGCAATGGCATTCACTCCAGAAGAAATTGCTGCATCAATTAAGAAAGAAATGCCTGAATTTGAATTAACATTCGATGTTGATCCAATCCGTCAAGGAATTGCTAATACGTGGCCAAATTCAATTGATCCAACGTGTGCAAAAGAAGAATGGGATTTTTCACCTCGTTTTGATTTAGACACAATGACAAAAGAAATGTTGGCACGTTTAAGTGAAAAATTAAATATTAAAAAATAATATATTTCCCTCAAATCAATAGACAGAAGTATCGATACGGTGCTCTGTCTATTGGTATGAAATTTTAGGAGGAACTCACGTGAATAATGAACTTAAAAAAGATATAGGATTTTTTTCCGCCCTCTCAACTGTTATGGGAACTGTAATTGGAGCCGGTGTATTCTTTAAAGCCGCTTCTGTTTATGCTGCTACTGGGACTGTAAGCCTCGGTATGTTGGCATGGTTCCTTGGTGGTGTTATTACAATTTGTGCTGGTTTAACAGGTGCAGAACTTGCAGCTGCGATTCCAAAAACAGGTGGAATGATGGCTTATATCCAACACACATATGGTAGTTTTGCATCTTTCTTACTTGGATGGGCGCAAACAATCATCTATTTTCCCGCTAATATTGCGGCATTATCAATCATTTTTGGTACACAGTTTGTAAATTTATTTGGAATTGATCCAAAATATTTGATTGTAATTTCAGTGATTGCAGCTGTTTCAATTACGCTTATTAACTTCTTAGGCGCAAAAGCAAGCGGTTCTTTCCAATCAATTACCCTTATTTGTAAGTTGTTACCACTTGCATTGATTATTGTATTTGGTATCTTACACAAAGGTGATGTAAGCTTCTCACTCTTCCCAGTTACAGCTGGTGCTGACAAAAGCTTCATCCAAGGTTTAGGTAGCGCATTACTTGCTACAATGTTCGCTTATGACGGTTGGTTACATGTTGGTAACATTGCTGGTGAAATGAAAAACCCTAAAAAAGATTTACCACGTGCAATCACAATTGGTATCTTACTTGTTATGGCTGTTTACTTACTTATCAATGTTGCTTTCCTTTTAACTTTACCAGTTGGAATGATCGCTGGAAACAAAAATGCAGCAAGTGATGTAGCAACAATATTATTTGGTGGTTTAGGTGGAAAAGTTGTAACAATTGGTATTTTAGTTTCAGTTTATGGAACAATCAACGGTTATACAATGACAGGAATGCGAATTCCTTATGCAATGGCTTTAGAAAACAAATTGCCATTCAGTAACTTCTTGAAAAAATTATCACCAAATACAAAAATTCCATATAACAGTGGACTTTTAATTCTTGTGATTTCAGTTATTATGATGTTCTCTGGAAGTTTTGATTTGTTAACTGACATGTTAGTTTTCGTTATCTGGATTTTCTATACAATGACATTTGCAGCTGTTTTCATTCTTCGTAAACGCGAACCAGAATTGGTAAGACCGTATAAAGTTCCTTTATACCCAGTTATTCCAATTATCGCAATAATCGGTGGATTATTTATCGTGCTTAACACGTTGTTTACACAGACAAACTTAGCATTGATTGGAATCGCATTAACTGCAATCGGTATTCCATTCTACCTCTATTTAAATAAAAAAGAGGTTAAATAATTTTTAAAATAGAAGACTAGATTTATTCTAGTCTTTTTTGTTTTTAATTTAATACAAAAAAATGCTTCATTTTGTAATACTAAATTGAAATAAGTACAATTAAAAGCATATTTATGATAACTTCCTTTGCAACTTACTGCAAAGTCTCTGTATACTCAATACTGTGACAAACAATTTATAGGAGGTTATGTAAAATGACTTTAATTAAAAAGATGAAACCAATTAAAAGAGGAGTGATTTTCACGGTTCTTTTTGTTCTTTTGACAGGTTGTACTTCAGGTCAATCTGAAACACCAAAAGAACATATATATACACACCAATTAGGTGAAACAAAATTATCAAAAGAAAACCCAAGAGTTGTGACGGATTATTATCTTGGTGAACTTAAGAAATTAGATGTGAATGTAGTTGGTGCGAAGATGGCATTTGTTTCACCATTGATTGATAAAACAGGTATCGAAGAAATTGGTGATTCAGTTGAAAAAATTGTAGCCTTAAAGCCAGATTTAATCATAACAGTCAATCAAGAAAATTATCAAAAGTATAAAGAAATCGCACCGACTGTGTATCTTGAATACGGAAAATATAATCCAGAAGATCAAATGCGCGAATTTGGGAAAATTTTTAATAAAACGGAAAAAGTTGAAGCGTGGATTACAACTTTTAATAAACGCGTAAATGAATTAAAAAGTCAATTGAAATCAGCAGATGAAACATATTCGATTATGAAACTTTGGGATAAACAAATTTGGGTATTTGGGGATAACTGGGGACATGGTGGATATATTTTGTATAAAAAATTCGGATTGAAAGCTCCAACGAAAACAACAGCGGAACTTTTAAATAAAAAAGAGAGTTATGCTAATATCTCAATCGAAAATTTACCACAATATTCAGGGACGACGATGCTTGCAATGGACTTCAAAGATGCACCAGACATTACATCAAGTGCGCTATTCCAATCATTGCCAGCCGTTCAAAACAAAAAAGTAAAATATCTAGAAGCTAATAAATTTTTACATGTTGATCCATACTCACTGGACAATCAATTAGAATTATTAAGTGGAATTTTAAATGATGGACAATAAAAGAATAATTAGGAATTTTGTTATTGTTGGGGTACTTTTATTGATAATCGTATATTGTGCTTTAACACTTGGTGAATTGAAAATAACACCGGAACAGATTAAAAATGCGCTACTAACAAATGAAGATGGATTTGTTAGTGTTGTTTTAAAAACAGTCCGTATACCACGTATTCTTACAGCGTTGAGTGTGGGAGCTGGACTGAGTGTGAGTGGATACTTAATGAAATTGGTTTTGAAGAACCCAATTGCAGATAGTGGAATACTGGGGATTCAAAGTGGTGCAAGCACATTTGCCCTTGGTGTGATGCTTTTGATTCCAGCCTTGTTTCCGATTTTACCTTTTGTTGCTTTTCTCGGGGGGATGTGTACATTTTTTTTACTTATTTTACTTTCATATCATAATCAAAAACTGAGTTCTTTAGCAATGATTTTAACTGGAGTTGCCCTGATGGCATTTTTCACAGCTATTAATGGTATTATTCAAACATTACATAAAGATAAAATTCAATACACACTCGGTTGGTTATCTGGTTCTATTGCGAACGTAACAGTTAAAAATGCCTATATTATTACAACGCTGACAATAATATTTTGCATAATAACACTATGTTGTATTCCAATTTTAAAACTGTTGCGCCTTGATGATGTTACCATTCGGAATTTAGGAAGGAACCCTTATCTACTCAGATTTACTATTACTGTGATTGCTGTTTTCTTAGCGTGTATTAGTGTTTCATATGTTGGTGTTATTGGATTTATAGGGATTATCGTACCATATATTGCGAAAAAATGTGTTGGAACAAATGATGTTCATGTTATTATAATGACTATGCTTATTGGTGGGGGCTTGCTTCTTTTGAGTGATTTGGTTCAAAAACTTATTTTTAGTCCACAGGAAATACCAGTAGGAATTATAATAGGTTTATTCGGAACTCCATTTTTCATTATATTGATGAGAAGTCAACGAAATGAGGAAATTTAATGAAAGTAGAAATTAAAAATGTATCTCTTAAAATTGCAGATCAGATTATTTTGAATAATATTAGTTTTTGTGTAGAATCAGGGCAGTTCATTAGTATTGTTGGTCCTAATGGGAGTGGGAAATCATCGCTGATTCGATCGATGATGAACACTGCTTCGTATAGCGGAGCAATTTTGTTTGACAATCAAGAGCGAAAAAAAATGTCAATTCAAACATTTTCAAAGCGTATTGCTATTCTTTCCCAATTTCATGAAATTGTTGAGCAAATAACAGTTGATGAAATGTTGGAATATGGTCGCTTACCACATAAATCACTTTTTTCAAAGATGTCAGTACACGACAAAAATGTTATTGAAGAAATTGTAGAGTGTTGTGATTTAGGTCATTTACGAAAAAGAATGCTCAATACGCTTTCAGGTGGTGAAAAGCAACGTGTATTTTTAGGGATGTGTTTGGTTCAAGAACCAGAAGTTTTGATTTTAGATGAACCAACAAATCACTTAGATGTTTATTATCAAATCCAATTGTTAAAAATTGTGAAGCAACTGAATCAAGAGAAAAATATTACGATTATTTGTGTATTGCACGATATTAATCAAGCAATTCGATTGAGTGATAAAATAGCAATGATGAAAGATGGAGAACTTTATTTTTATGGTGCTTTAGATACTGAACAAAATGTCAAGTGTATTGAAGAAGTTTTCCAGATTCAAATTGATTCATGGATTGATAGAGGGCATGTGTTTATTGATTGCTTGAAAAATTTGATGTAACAAAATAAAATCGAATATAAAATGGCTAGAAGGGTTCTGTAATAAAACAGAACTCATTTTTAATATTGGCTATTTTATGGTTTTTAAAAGAAGAGCGAATCCTTTAAATATTTGTTTTGAGAAGTAGGTTGTTTTTTTAAAAATCAGCGGTAAATATGATATAATAAAGTCCGAATAATAACACAAGTAGCAAATGACAAAATAGATGAGGACACGGGTGAAGACAATGAAAGTACTGGAACATCGAAATACATGGATTGAAGTTCGAATGGATAGATTGAAGGAAA
>JBOFHN010000102.1:0-12315 GCA_051649665.1 Culicoidibacterales bacterium | reverse complement strand
TTGGAACTTGCTTAGTGTCTTCTTTCAAATCAATAACATAGTTTATCGTATCAGTATAACGAGTAATGACATCTTGTAATTTTAATAATTCAATTTTTTCCTGGCTTGATTTATTAATACGTAATTGATCTATTTCTTCATTCGTCATATCACCAAATAATTTATTTACACCTGTGAGATTTTTTGCTGAAAGATCATGTGAAATATACAGGGTTCCTGTTTTAGATGTTACAACATCTAATTCGATATATTGTGTTCCATATTTAATCGCTAAATCATAAGCAGCTAATGTATTTCCTATCTCTTCTGCACTTCCTTTATTTGAGATAATTCTTGTTGCTTTCCATGCTGGTCGATTATCAAGTGCTTTTGTCATAGAAAAATCAAATACTAAACAACATAAAATTATCAGTACAGGGAAATATTTTTTTATACTTACGCGTGATATTTTTGGTTTTTTTAACTCAATTAAAGTTTTTGTCAGATACTTATATAACGGTTTTTCAATAAATTTATTTACATATAATGAAATCGTAATTGTCATCACAAGTGCAATGAGTGTCAATAAAAAACTATATTCATCCCAGTGAAATACTTTCCTTAATATTACAGGGAAAGTAAATCCTGTAAATACGTGTGTAATATACATCGTATAAGATATATCTCCAAGTTTTCGCGTCAATTTCAAGTTAGATTTTGGTACTTTTATTGAAATTGCACCTAAAATAATTAATGCAGATGGGAGTACAAAATATAACCCACGATACAATGAAGCATACGCATCAGTATATATAAGCATATAGGATATAGTTGCACCAATAAAGCACAAAATCCAACCATGATGAATTTTTATTTTATCCGCATATAGTCCAATCCACATTCCAGCAATAAATTCTAAAAAGAAAAAATTAGGAGTCATTAAAGTAGACAAATAACCGAAATTAGGATATGTACATACTGCTGCAAAATACATAGAAAAACTCAGGAATACTGTAGCTATTACAACACGATATTTATGAGAGATGCTCATACAAATTGCAAAAACAACATAAAATAGCATCTCATATGCTAATGTCCATGCGGTAACTACTGGAAAATGTTGTTCGGTTGGTCTCATGATTAAAGAATTTAGAATAAAATCAAGCGAGTATGTTCTTCCTTCTGAATCAATATACGGAAAAAAAGAAAAGAGAATAATTGCGATAATCGTCACTATCAGATATAATGGCAATATTCTTGCAAATCGTTTTTGTAAAAAAGCCGATGAGGATTGTGGTCTCATTGTTGAATATGCCATTGTAAAGCCAGATAATACAAAGAATACATCAACAGCACGTCCTAATGGCTTTAAATAAAATGGAAAATCAAAAATAGAAATATGAGCATCTAGATTTGTACCATATTTATAACTTGTCAGAAAATGGCCTATAATAACCAGTGAGGCTAGAAAAAATCTCAGTATGTCTAATGCGTCATATCTTTTTTTCATAATATAAAATCTCCTAACATAATAGTATACATACTATTTTTCTAAATCTTCTTTAATCTTAGATGTAGAAATACCTTCCGTACGTTTTAAATATGTAACTGTACAATAATCTTTTAGAAAATCAAATCGACCTTCCCAATCATCACCCATCACAAACTCATCAATTTTATACGTTTCTACATCACTTATTTTCTGGTTCCAATCATTTTCTGGAATTACGAGATCAACATATCGAAGTGCTTCAAGCATTAACTTTCTTTCTTCATAGCTGTGATAAGCTTTTTTTCCTTTAATCATGTTGAACTCATCAGTTGATAATGCAACAACAAGATAATCCCCTTGCTTTTTAGCTCTTTTTAATAAATTAATATGACCCCAATGTAGTAAATCAAATGTTCCATACGTTAATATTCTTTTAATTGTCATGCTAGTCTCCTATTACTGTGCTTTTTAAAGTATTTTTTTATTGGTTTTGTATTAAATAGAATTGTGATCCCTAAATATATAGCAATTACTGCAATTAAGTTCAATGTAAAATACACTAATATTGGGAGTTTCATCATTTTGTTCACTTCAATGAGTAGTGGAATTGAAATAAGCATCGCTGCGAGTGTTCGTACATTATTTCTATTCAAAATTTTAAATTTAACAACACGATGAGCAAAATATCCTCTCAGTATAAGCGCGACTATTTCTGCTAATAAAATCGCGATTGCAGCTCCTAGAGCACCAAAGTGTGTATCAAGTAACACATTAGCAATAACACTCATTAAAACTGCATAAATTGAAGCAACAACAATTTTCTTCTCTTTACGGAACGGAATTAAAATTGCATTTGTTACAAGTAATGAAATCGGAATTAGAATCATAATAAATGAACTAACAACAAAACTTTTAGATACTGGTGCATATAATTCTCCAAAAAACCATGTGCTAAATCGTGGAGCAATAACTACTAAATACGTTACTAATAAACTTGAAACAAATAATGTTAAATCTAAAAACACTTGAATAAGTCGTCGAATTTGTTTCATATTATTTTCATTACGAAGGATAGCAATACGAGGCATGAGTACAACACTCATTGATGTTAGCAAGCCAACAACCATTCGAATAATTTTTTGTGATTGATCATAGTAACCAACTTCCTGTGTATTTGAAAAGAAAAGCAAAATAACACGATCAAAATTTGTATAGATAATCGTAATCAACTGTGGGAGTAAAAAAATACAGCCAACTTTAAAATGTTCCTTCATGCCTTTACGGAAAATTTTACCTATACGTAATTTCCCAATGTAATCCCGTGCATAATAAAACATATAAAAATTAGCAACGAGTACTGATAACGCATTTAAAAAAATATATAAATTAAAATCTTTTGAACTTCGAACAAGAATGAAAGTCATTGCTAAAATAACAATTTTAACAAACAAATTTCGAACCGCAATTTGTTTGAAATTTTCAACACCGACAAAAAGCCAAGTAATATCAAAACCGCTAACAAAAACAAAGAGTGCAAATAAATAAAACGCTTCTTTATTTGGGTCAAACAAATAAATCCCTATAGCTAATACAAAAACAGCAACTATTGTCATAATAATTTGAACAAAAAGAATTTGATAAAAGTTCTTTGTACGTTCTTCTAAAGTCTTTGAATTGGCAATAATTGTACCGCCATAATTTGTCATTCCAAACAGACCAATAAGTATAAAAAGTTGGCTTATTGCTGCCATGTATCCATAAATACCCATATAACCTGGACTGAAAATTCTAGATACATATGGTATTGTAATAACCGGAATAATAATATTCAGTAATTGAAATATAGCATTATAAAAGACATTGCTTACTAGTTTTTGCTTTTTCATTATTTGCTCCTCTGAATTAACTTCATTATTTGTTCACAACTATTTCCTTGCTCAAAGTTAATATATTGATGAAACTTTTCATTATTTATAACAGCTTGATCGATATTTTCTGTGATTAATGATACATACTTATAAAGTTCAACAAGATCTTTAACAACCATACCTGGTGTAGCTTCTTCGAGTTGATAGTACATACCTCTCATTTGATAGTACGCTTCATAATCATAAGCAAAATGAATAATTGGTCTATTCATAACAGCAAAATCAAAATAACAACTAGAATAATCTGTAATCAAAATATCTGTGATAAGTAATAACTCTTGTGTATCAAATTTTGATCCATTAATAATATTAGTGCTCATTGTCTTCAATTGGGCACTTGCTGCAAAATGACTTTTAGAAACAAGTGCATATCCAGTTTTCTCAAGAAGTGTAAGTAACGTTGTATCATTTTGAAAATCATGTACTTCACTATTATCATCTCGAAAAGTCGGCATATATGTAACTAATTTAGCTTCTTTAGCAATTCCATATTTTTCTTTTATTTCTGCTATTCGTTCTTTATTATTTGCATTTTTAATTAAAAAATCATTACGTGGTTGACCAATTTCTAGAATATTTTCCTTCTGACAACTATATGAATGAAAAGCTGTTAATAAAGCTTTAGTCATTTCAGTTGAAGATGAGAGATAGTACAAATACTTATTTTTACGTTTTTCATTTTCACGAAATCGATAAGCAAATCTCCCTGTGTTATCATCTTCAATTTTTTTAAGCGGTGTCCCATGCCAAAGTTGAACGATGTTTTCCAATTTTTTTGTTACATTCGGTAAACTAATATCACTATAACCATGTGTTACAAAAATATATTCTGCTCGTGCAATAAACAGCCATGATCTACATGAATTTTTATTAACACGTAAAATATTTTTAGGTAAATCAATTTCTACATTCTTGTCTAGAATATAAACCACTTGAAAACCTTCATTTTCTGCTAAAAATTCTGCTAAAAAGCGAGTGTTATCGCTATATCGTTGTCCCATCCAAGAACCAAAGACAATAAGTCCTTGTTTTTTTCTGGTCACTTGACAATACAAACCAAACAAATGATAAAAGAGAATATTCAATAATTGTTTCATGTACTTTCTCCTTACTTCACTAATTACTATTTTTCATTCTTCGAGATCTTTTTAGTGGTTTTTTGACCTCTTCAATATTATTATTTCCAATACTTTCTTTTTGATCAACTGTATCTGATGATTTATGTTGGTGGTGAGTTGATGCGAAAACACCAATAAATACAGGGAAAAAGAATAAAAATAAGCCGTCAAAAGATTGAATTGTTGGATTTGTCGCATTAGAAAATAAAATACAAATAAAACCAACAAGTGCTGCTAAGTTTCGTTCTTTTTGTTTTAGTTCAATACCTTGTTTAGCTGTCACAAATAATCTCTTCATAATAATCCAAATATTTAAAAAGTACAATACTGTTCCTATTACACCACGTTGCATGAGTAATGCAAAATACGTCATTTCATATGCACCAGAAACATTTGATCGAATAGTATTTAAACTATTAGCACCTTCTCCCCATCCGAGCATCGGTTTCCATGTCCAAGTACGAATAAGATCATTAATTTGCTCCATCCGTATAAGTGACCCATTATCATTTAGTCCAACTTGTGCCTTAGCGAACATCGAAAGATGAATTTTATAAAATATTGAAACTACTATTTTTTGTGCAAAAACTGACACTAATATAATAAGACTGACCATTGCATTTAAAAATAAAAAAGAATAGTCACGTTTAATTGGCATTTGTATAAATTTGTTTAAAAGAAGAAAAAGAAGAACCATTAATACAAGAACAAGCATCAGTGCAGTTCTTGCTGAAATAATTGCACTTACCATCCCTAAGAAAACAATCGTTGTTGATTTCCAGTCAAACCGCGAAAGCATTTTTACAAAATAATAAGGAATAAAAAAAGCAAGTGTCACAAGATTAGGCGCTGTAATTTTTTTAAAACCGATATTCAGTCCCCCAAAATTATATTTGATTCCCGGAAATAATGATGGCGAAATAAACGGAAGAAAGTTTAGTACAAGGAAAAAGAAGATATTATATAAAACAATAAAAAGAACAGAAAATTCTACTGCTTTCAATACACTGCTTTTTCTTATATTAAAATTATTATAACTATATAATATTAATACAAAATAAATAATAGGATTTATAATATACACATTAAAACGCGTCATCGGAGCTTGAAATCCATTATATAAAATACCAATAAATATCCAGAATATTCCAGAAATAATATACAAGCCAAATACCGATAAGAGAAATGGTGGAATTTTTATTTTGTATAGCCCTTTTTTCCAAAATAAAAAAAGGATAAACACTAAAAGAACAAATGATATTCCTTGTTTTATTATAACAAACGATGTTGGAAAAGCAACAATTAGAAATATATATATATACATAACAATCATTTCAATTTTCTTTAATATGTAGCTCACGTTATTTTCTCCTTAAAAATAAAAACATATAAAACAGTATGTTTTCTTTATTTGTACTTTTTTTCAAACCGAATTTTTTTGCAAGATAAATGCGTTTAAAATAAGTATGATTAAAAATATTATAATATGCTTGACTTACATCGTTTTCATAAAACATCTGGCTAATAATTTTATTTTGATTAATTCCACTTGAAAAATTGTTATATACTTGACGTAATCGACTCATTTTTTTCCATATAGAGCGATTATTTATTCCACCCGTAACGTTTCCAGAATGTTGACGATACTTTAAAGTGGGTACATCTAAGTAATACACCTTCCCTGTAATCATTGCAACCATATGAATCCAGTAGTCGTGATTTTCCGCTAGTCCTGCAAAACTAGAAATTTGATTAATTAATTCTTGATTTAAAAGCATCGTACATCCCCAAGCAAAATTATAACTATATAATGTTCGTAAATCACGTTGCGGAACTATAACCTTATTAACATGTAATGGATTAAGATTAGTATCGACATAGTCTAAATCCGTATAGACTAAAATTGGACATCTGTTTGTTGACTCCGCGATTTTCATTTGTTGCATTGTAACAACTATTTTATCTTCATTCCAAATATCATCTTGATCACAAAACATCACATAAGCTTCATCTTTAGAGTCTTGAAGCAAGATATCAAACGTGGCAACTTGTCCTATGTTATATTCATTTTTCCGATAAGAAATTCGCTTATCTTTACTCATGTATTCTTTCACAATATCAATTGTAGAATCTGTTGAGCAATCATCTAAGATTAAGAGTTCCCAATTTTCATATAACTGGCTTTGAATGCTTTCAATTTGCTCTGCAAGATATGATTCTCCATTATATGTAGCCATTAATATCTTTATTTTACTATTCATATAAACTCCTAATATTTTTACATGTTATTTATAATTTCAACAAATTTTCCCCACTCACTTTGATATCTAAACGGTTCTACCATGATACCTTTTTCAGCATGAAAAATGGCATTAGCCCACGCTTTTTCATCTGTTGGATTTATATATTGGACATTTGAATATCCTTCTAAAATTTCTTTAGAATATTCTAAATCAGCAGCAAAAATTTGTTTTCCAAGTGCTGCTGCTTCAAGTAGTGGCAATCCGAAAGTCTCAATATAACTTGGAAAAACCAATATATCTACTTGAGACATTTGTTTTATTGTCTCAAAATGAGAAAGTGCACCTAAAAATACAATATTATCAGGTAAGGTATCTGCATTGACATGTTCAAGTTGTTCTTTATCTAATGTCAACAATAATTCTATGTTTCTTCCTTCAAGTGACTTCATCGCTTCAATTAATACATGATAATTTTTATAAAATACTGGAGAAGTCGGGTAAAAAAGAGAAAGTTTTTCACTTCTCCTTAAATTTACATCATATTGAGATATATCAATATCTGCACCGGTTGGCTTTAACACAACAATTTCTTTTGCATGTTTAAGAACTTTTTTTACTCTTGTTGAAAACCAATTTGCTTGAACAATTATCGTGTTATTTTTACTTCCAAAAATAATCAACCATTTATAAATATTTTTATAAAACCATAATTGCTTATTTTTTCGAAAACTCCATTTATATTCAAAATAAAATGGAAGCGGTTGGTGAAGATAAATAATTTGAGGAACATTTTTAAAACCATAAACCGCTGTGTTTTGTAACGAAATTATTACATCTGGAGTAATCCCTTGGATTTTAGCCCATTTTTTCATGTCGATATAATCCCATTTCAGTCGTACTTTCATTGATTTAGGCTGCTTTAAGTTAATAATTTTAATATTTGATAGCTCGTTAAATTCGGATAAATCAGTATTACAAAATATATAATATTGATTTTGTACATCAACAGATGCCACTTCTTTTAAAAATTGTTTTAATATTGATAGCGCTCCACCAGAAGTAGCTGCTGTATTATTAACAAATATTTTTTTCACGTTATTTTCCCCAAACCGTCTTATCGACAATACGCGTATAAGACTGAATAATTTTAACAACTTTCACTGAACAATTTGTATCAACATAATCATCTGGTAATACAATTTCCTCATTATTTTCATACATTGAAACAGCGAGTTCAAGTGCACTTTCCACTTCCTCCGCTTTAATTCCACCGACAACAACAGTTCCGTGATCAAGTACTTCTGGACGTTCTGTACTTGTACGAATGAGTACTCCTGGATAATTGAGCATCGCACTTTCTTCTGAGAGTGTTCCACTATCGCTTAGTACACAATATGCATTCATTTGAAGTTTATTATAATCGATAAATCCAAATGGTTTCATACTTTGAACAAGTGGATGAAATTGGAAGTTACGTTGATCAATAAACTTTTGACTACGCGGATGTGTTGAATAAATGACCGGCATTTGGTATTTTTCAGCAATTTTATTAATACTATTCATCAAATCCATGAAGTTTTCTTCATTATCGATGTTTTCTTCACGGTGTGCTGAAACGAGAATATATTTTTTTGCTTCTAGATTCAAACGTGTAAGTACATCACTTTGATTAATTTTATGCATATGATCGCGTAAAACTTCCTGCATTGGACTTCCTGTTACGAAAACTGTCTTTGGATCGATTCCTTCTGCAAGTAAATAGCGTCTTGAATGCTCTGTATATGGAAGGTTAATATCTGAAATACTATCAACGATTTTGCGGTTGATCATCTCAGTTACATTCCAATCCCAGCAACGATTTCCTGCTTCCATGTGGAAAATAGGAATTTTCAATCTTTTTGCACTTATTGCGGCAAGTGCTGAATTTGTATCCCCGAGCACAAGAAGTGCATCTGGTTGTTCTTTTTCAAGTACTTCATATGACTTGGCAATAATGTTCCCAATTGTTTCACCAACTGTATTTCCAACACTTGATAAAAAATAATCAGGCTCACGTAATTCTAAATCTTCAAAGAAGACTTGATTCAATGTATAGTCATAATTTTGTCCTGTGTGGACAAGAATATGATCAAAATACATATCAGCTTTTTTAATTGTTGCAGAAAGACGGATAATTTCTGGTCTTGTCCCAACAATTGTCATGACTTTTAATTTACTCATATCAACTATACCTCCAAATAATATGTATCAGGTCTTTCAGGATCAAATGCTTCACTTGCCCACATTACTGTGACCATATCAGCATCACCTAAATTTTCAATATTGTGCGTATATCCCGTTGGAATATCAACAACTTCAAGCTTCTCACCACTCACAAAGTATTCAATAATTTGATCAGTGAAAATATTTCGAAAGCGAATAACACCTTGACCACTCACAACGAGAAATTTTTCGTTTTTCGTGTGGTGCCAGTGATTACCTTTTGTAATTCCTGGTTTTGAAATATTAATCGAAACTTGACCATACATTTCTGTTTTAACAAATTCGGTAAATGATCCTCGCTGATCAACATTCATCTTTAATAAATAACTAAAATCGTCTTCTTTTAAGAAACTCAAATATGTCGCATATAATTTAGCGACAAAAGCATCTCCTGTTTTTGGTAATTGGAGTGTACTTCGTGTTTCTTTAAAACTTTGGATAATACTTGCAAGTTCACCGAGGCTTGTTGTATATGTTGTATCAACCACACAGTATTCACCATCATTTGTTGGATTCCCCATCAACGCATTGAGAAATTCTGTGACAACATCATCAATATAGCAAAATTCTACCGTATGCGATGGATTAGAAATCATAATTTCTAAATCGTTTGCAACATTGTAGCACCATGTTGCAACGACTGTGTTATAGTTTGGTTGAGACCACTTTCCAAATAAATTAGCGAGTCGATATACATAAACTGGTGAGTTATTATTCTGTCCATGTACTCTGAGTGCATCTTCTCCTGCTTTTTTACTCATTCCGTAGTCATTTTCAATTGCAGCTTGAATTGAAGATGTCATAACAATTGGTGATTTGTTATTATTTTTTGACAATAAGCTACAGAGAGTGTCAGTTAAATTAGCATTCCCTTCCATGAACTCGCTCACATTTTTAGGTCGATTTACACCGGCAAGATGAAATACAAACTGACAATCTGTGACAAAACGCTCTAAATCTTCTTGCGTGTTCTCACGATCAAAACTGTATATTTCAATATTAGGCATTGTTTTTAGTGTTGCAATCAGATTTTTACCAACGAATCCTTCTGCTCCTGTAACTAGTACTTTCATTAATTGTTCCACCCATCTAATTCATCTTGAATATATTTCAATTGTAGAAGTTTTGTTTTTACTTCTTCGACTGAAAGAAGTTCTGTATTATCTGAATTGAATTCACTTAATTCAAGACGTGCAATTTCACCTTCTTCAAAATATGCACCGTAGTTTAAATCACGGCTATCGCATGGTACACGGTAAAAATCACCGAGATCAATTGCATTCGCACATTCTTCATTCGTAAGGAGCGTTTCATATTTTTTCTCACCGTGGCGAATACCAATCACTTGAATTTCAGCATCACTGTGGAAGAGTTCTTTTACTGCTTGTGCAAGTACTTCAACAGTACATGCTGGTGCTTTTTGTACCATAATATCCCCGTTTTCAGCATGCTCATATGCATAAACAACAAGGTCAACTGCTTCTTCCAAGCTCATGATAAAGCGAGTCATCTTTGGGTCTGTTAATGTTAATGGTTTTCCTGATTTAATTTGTTCAATAAACAAAGGAATAACACTTCCGCGGCTTGCCATTACATTTCCATAACGTGTACATGAAATTTGGATATCTGTTTTTTCCACTGTTCTTGCTTTAGCAACAACAACTTTCTCCATCATCGCTTTTGATGTTCCCATAGCATTAACAGGATACGCAGCTTTATCTGTAGATAAACAAATGATTTTTTTAACACCTGCTTCAATTGCTGCATCAAGTACATTTTCTGTACCGAACACATTTGTTTTTACTGCCTCAAGAGGAAAGAATTCACATGACGGAACTTGTTTTAATGCTGCTGCATGAAAAACAAAATCAACACCGCGCATCGCATTGCGAATACTATTAATATCTCGAACATCTCCTATATAAAATTTTAATTTATCATTTTTATATTTTCTACGCATATTATCTTGCTTTAATTCATCACGAGAAAAAATTCGAATCTCTTTTACATCCGTGTTTAAAAAGCCATCTAAAACAGCATTTCCAAATGAACCTGTTCCACCTGTAATTAAAATTGTTTTGTTTTTAAACATTCTACTTTTCCTCCCAGTAAAACAATAATTTATTAATATGTTTCTCTAATGTATAATTTTCTAAAAAATAATTTCGACCATTTTGGCCATAGTTGATATATTCATCTCTTTTTTGAACAAATGCCGTGATAATATCAGCAAATCCTTGTACATCATCACCGGCAACGCTCAATCCACAATTAGCTTCGCGAATGATGTCTGCCGCACTTCCATTGATTGCAGCGATAATCATTCGTCCACTTGCCATATAACCTTGAAGTTTTGCAGGAACTGTCTTGCTTACAAAGCTACTTGGTTCCAATGTCATCAAACATGCATCAGCTATTTCATAGTATTTAACAACCTCTTTTACATCACATCGTCCATGGAATACAAACACTTCATCAAGTTTATTCTCCGCAACTCTTTTTTTCAATTGTTGCAGATATGAACCATCTCCAACAATATCGATCACAAGCTGATCTAAAATAGAGTGATCAACACTACTTAAGGCATCAACAATGATGTCTAAATTTTGTGCTCGACCAATATTACCAGCAAAAAGCAAATGGAGTTTATCATTCGTAAATGTATTTTTATCATTTACAAGTAGATAATCTTTTTCCGCGTGATTTGGTAAATACTGAATTCGCTCATGATCAACTGCACAAACATCTGATAAGTAATCTTCAAATCCGCGAGAAGGAACTAAAATTGTATCAGCTTTTCGATACACCCATGAACTTAGATTTTTTATCATGCGGTACAAACGACCTTCTGTTTTCATTCCAATCGCCGTAATCGATTCCGGCCACAAATCAAGACAATTCACTACAAGGTTTCCACTTTTTCGAACAAAAAAAGCCGGAATCACTTGCGTAATTGGTGAGAGTCCATATGAATAAACAACATCGTAGTGAGATAAAAACATCGCTCGAATTGATCCACAAATTGCAAAGCTTGCGTAGTTTAACATCAGTTTATATTTACTTTTCCCGCGACCAACAAGTGGAACACGAATCACTTTAACACCTTGAATAATCTCTTTTCGCTTACGGAAAAATCGATATTCACCTTTTATGATACCTTCTGGATAATTGGGTAATCCTGTTAAAACCGTCACATCGTGTCCTTCTTTTACAAGTTCAAAGCACACATCGTTAATACGGAAATTTTCCGGATAAAAATACTGACTCACTACTAGTATTTTCATTTCATCACT
>JBOFHN010000101.1:0-28162 GCA_051649665.1 Culicoidibacterales bacterium | reverse complement strand
TATTTAGGTTTTGAGATAGATTTTCCTTCTGAGAGCATGCGAAGATGCTCAACGAGGAGATCATTATCAAATGCTAGAGGATGATCGTAATTTGTTAAATAACGTTCTTCCATCGTAAGATGACTTTGGTCTTTGTAATAATCATCATGACGAAGCAGTTCAACACTAGCTCCATCTGGCATTTCATTCATAATAATTTCTGAAACAGAAGTTTTCCCGCTTGCTGTTCCCCCAGCAATACCGATAAAAATTGGTTTCATTTACTTATCCACCTTTCTCATGAGTGCTCCAATAGGAATGTTTATTTCTGAAGGTATAAATATACGTTGAAGTGGATGACGTGCAGCGTCCATGATATTTCCATCTTCATCTTCTATATGTATAACGTCCATGTATATATTATCGCAAAATGGTGCAAAAAATTCAACTGCTGTCCCCATTTTGAAGAAGTTTCGCTGCTCGAGTTCGAGTAATTTTTTCTCTTCGTTATAACCTTTAACAATTCCAATAAATTCTTTTGTTGGATGTTCATCACGGTTATTATACATTTGCTCTTCACTTCCAGGAATTCCAGCAAAAAAAGCAGGTGCTGTTGCACGATTGGCGCATTTTTGAAGTTCGAGTAATAATGCATCATTAAAAACAAATGCATCAGGATTTTCACAATACGTATCGATCAGTTTACGATAGACGCTTACAACCGTAGCCACATAGTGAATTGATTTCATTCGTCCTTCAATCTTCAAACTGTCAACACCCATTTCAATCATTTCAGGTATTGACTGTAATAAGTTCAAATCTTTAGGAGACATTGCAAACAGGTCGCTATCTTCCTCAATAAAAGATTGATGATTGTTTTGTAATTCAAACTCCCAACGACAACTTTGACAACATCCGCCCCTATTGCTATCTCGTGTTGTCATATGATTAGAGAGTGTACAGCGTCCAGAATATGCAATACACATCGCACCATGAACAAAGACTTCAAATTCACAATCAACGGCATTCATAATTTCAGCAATCTCATCTTTTGTCAATTCTCGAGCCAAAACAATACGTTCAAGGCCAAGTTGTTGCCACATCTTTGCAGTATAAGAATTCGTCACGGATTGTTGTGTACTCAAATGAACTTCTAAACGTGGTGTAATTTCTTTTGCTCGTAAAATAACGGTTGGATCCGCTGCGATAATTCCATGAACACCAGCAGATTCAAGTGCATAAAGATACTCATCTAATTCATCAAAGTCAAAAACATGTCCTAAAATATTCATTGTGACATAGATTCGCGCATTATATGATTTTGCAAACAGAACACCTTCTTCAATTTCAGCAATTGAGAAATTATCAGCATTCGCGCGCAGTGAAAATTTTTGACCACCGATAAAAACAGCATCAGCACCAAAAACTACAGCCACTTTTAATTTTTCTAAATTACCAGCAGGAGCCAATAATTCAGGTTTTTTAGTAATGATTCGTTGTGCCATAAATCCTCCTTAAAAAATTGTCGGTTTGAGGAAGAAACCTCGTGATAATGGTTCATCTGCATAAATTAGTTGCATTTTATTTGCATACATTTCTTTATTTGCATCATAGGCTTCATCTTGGAATGCTTCAATATATAAATTGATTACATCTTCACGCTTTTGTTTTGTCAGGAAATATGTATCAACAATGCAGTTTGGACGAACTTCAAAACGATTTAGTAAATCAATAATTGAAATACTCTGCCCATTATAAATTTCTGTTCCTCGCTCATCTTGTGTAATGAT
Source organism: Culicoidibacterales bacterium (assembly GCA_051649665.1). GTDB lineage: Bacteria > Bacillota_I > Bacilli_A > Culicoidibacterales > JBOFHN01 > JBOFHN01. The sequence goes on along the minus strand of JBOFHN010000101.1, from coordinate 26,393 downwards.
ATAGTGTAATTCACGCTCTTTATCGTATAACGCAAGTTCTCCTGGAGGAATCAAGATATCTTCATTCAAGTCAAGGTGTGTTAAGTAGTTGTTCACAAGTAAGCGTCTTGACTGAAACATAGATAATTGTCCATGGATTTGAACAAATGGACGATGTTTCAAATTTTGAATAATTACATTTAATTCTTTAAATGTTAATTCATGTGAAATTTCAACATTTGTTGCCCCTTGATCTATCCAAAATTGCGCATTTCGATGTGATGTTAATATCATTTCTGGTGCAAATATAACAGAGCCGTCATATGAAATTTCATTAGCAATAGTAAAAATTGCAGGATCACCAATGAAAACACCAATATTATGCGTATTGAGTTGAGATAATGTCTGTGTTACCGTCTTTAAATGCATATTATGCAAAAGCCGATTATCTTTGATGTACAGTTTAATTCCAGCGTGATTTGCTAGCGGTAACAGGTTGTGTATAATATTATCAATCTCTTCCGATGTTGAAAGCAATGATTGTCTTAAAATAAGACCTTCAATATTCTTGTGTGTTTCTAATACATCAAGTGCTGATTGATAATCATAAACTGAAACATAAATTGGAATCATTGTGTTTTCCTCCTTTTTATAATAGCCATACCATCACCGACAGCATCAAAAAATGTAACATCCCAATCATCATTTTCAATAATCCAATGACGAAAAGCAATTATTTTTCGAATAAGACCACGTAAGTTTCTCGATTCAATTTGTTCAAGTGGTATATTTACATAATCGTGGAATATTAAATTGTCAACGATGATAAAACCATCATCATTTAAATACGGCGAATATTTTTCTAAAAATAGTTTATTTTGTGCTTTTGCAGCATCAATAAAAAGTAAATCACATTTGAAATTTTCAGGCATTTGATGTGTTGTAGCATCATCAAATATCATTGTGATTTGATCTGTATAACCAAACAATGTAACAGCATCTTGCATTTGTTTAAAACGTGATAAATCTCGTTCAATAGTATAAACATTCGCATTTGTCTCCATTGCAAAAAAAAGGGCAGAAAAGCCAACTGCACTCCCAATTTCTAAAATTGAAGAGATTTGATTGTCTAAAATCTGCTGTTTCATAAATTCAATTCCATCTTTTGAAATGACTGGAATTTGGTTTTTAATTGCGTTATCGTAATAAGTTTGTAGTGCATCATTCATATAATAGTAATACTCCTAGCATACCATATGCTTTTTAATATTGACATTGTGCTCATCGTACGATGTAGCGTAAAAAAATTGTTGATAGTCTTCTCTACCCGTGCAAGTACCGGTTAAGAAATAGTAGTAATTGTTTGCAGTAGGGTTGATGAAAGCTTCAATTGCATTTGCTGTAACAAATTGAATCGGTGTTGGTGTGAGCCCAAGATTGCTTCGTGTATTATACGCATTATTCACATTGTTATTGAAGTCATTTTGCGTTAATTCTTTTTTATTCAGTGCATAAGTAAGTGTTGCATCACTTCCAAGGCCCATCCCTTTAGCTAAACGATTGCTAAATACTTGTGAAACCATTGCCATGTTCTTTTTATCTGGTGTTGGTACTTCTGCATTCGTTATTGATGCATGGATAAGTGCATCATAAAAAGAAACACCTTTTTGCTGTAATTGTTGTGCATATTTTTGATAAAAAAGATTCATTGCATCAAGTGGTTTTTTAATTATTGTATCTAAGTTATCTGTTTCGTAGTAATCGTATGTAAGCGGTGCAAGGAGTCCTTCAAGAGGATATTTTATCGTAGGATTTAATACTGAATTGGGAATAAAAGGATATGTTTGTTGTAGTATTTTAATTTTTTCACGATTATTTAATTCTGTAATAATTTGTTCTTTAGATAAACCTAGTTTTGGGAAAATTCGATTAATTTTTGTAGCTAATGTTGCAATAGTATCTCCTTCATTAATTTCTAGATGAAGGATTTTACTTTGTGATTTTGCTTCTTGTAATTGGAGTTCTTCTTGTCTTTTTGCACGTTGCTGTAAATGATTCTGAACATATGTATAACCGGTAAAACCGATGATGCTCAAAATGATGCACACAATCAAAAAAATAAGAAATCCTCCTCTTTTTTTTCGTTTTTTCCTCGCTTTGAGCGAATTGCTTTTATTTGAACGTCGTTGCGTCGCCATACTCTACCATACCAATCTTAATTTTCTGTGAGATATTCTTCTGATTCTTCAGCGTAATTTTCAAGTGCTTCTTCAATCAATTCCCACTCTTCATCAGTTTCAACAGGATATAATTGACCATTTAAATCATCTTGATTTTCATATGATGCAGCAAATACTTCTACTTGCTCATCTTCATCTTCACTACTCCCTGCATATGAGAATACAACGTAGTTTTTATTTGTTTCTTCTGAGAAAAATGTAAAGAGAATATCCGCAAGTTGCTCTTCTCCACTTTCGTTAATTAGTGTAATTTGATTTTCATTCATTTCCATATTATTTATTACCTTTTAAGTGTTTTAAGTAGTCTTCCATGATAATGGTAGCTGCCACTTGATCACTTAATTCCTTTCTTCGTAATCTTGATTTATTAATTGTAATTCTTATCGTTCTTAAACTTCATTTGCTGCTTCTGAAAGAAGTGTTTGGGAATAGTTCTCAAATGCTGAGCGAATAATCTCCCATTCTTCTTCACTTTCAACAGGATATAATGAACAATTTAAATCCTCACCATTTTCATAAGCTGCTGCATTAATTTCAAAATCTTCATCATCTTCGTGACTATCAGCAAATATGAAAACAACATAATCTTTTTCTGTTTCTTCAGAATGAAAAGTAAATAAAACATCTGCTAATCGTTCTTCACCATTTTCATCAAAAAGTGTAAGTTGATTTTCATTCATGTATTTTACCTTTTAAGTGTTTTAAGTAGTCTTCCATGATAATGGTAGCTGCCACTTGATCACTTAATTCCTTTCTTTGTAATCTTGATTTATCAAGACTTAATAATTGTGATTCTGCTATTTTTGATGTGAGTCGTTCATCGAGATAAACAATTTCAACTTCTGGCAATCGTGCTTTAATTGACTGCCCATACTTTCTTGAACGATCTGCAGCTGCTCCTTCTGATCCATCCATATTTTTAGGAAGACCAATGATGACAGTTGTTGCTTTTAGATCAGTTAATACTTCAACTAGACATTTCATTGAATATTTGAATTGACTTTCCTGAAAACGAATTGTTGGTAAGGGTGTTGCCATGAAGCCAAGAGCATCTGTTTTTGCCATGCCAATTGTTTTTGATCCAATATCGAGTGCTACTTTCATATTAAATTTCACTCAAATAATCACGAAGTAATACTTCAATAATTTCTTCCCTTTGAAGACGCATAATTTTCACACGTGAATCGTTATAACGTGGAATAAATGCGGGATCTCCTGAAATGAGATAACCTGACAATTGGCTAAGTGGGTTATATCCTTTTTCTTCAAGGGCAATAAAAACATCACGTAATGTTTCTTTTACATCTGCATTACGAATATCATTTAGGTTGAATTTTTGTGTTAAATCATTCATATAATTCCCTCCATTAGTTAAAATAATGCTTTAATTTCTGCTTTTAGTGATATGAATTTATCAAGTTCTGAAACACCTGCAACGGCAAAGTCAGCCTTACCGCCTCCTTTTCCACCTAATAAAGGTGCGAGGTGTTTTACAACATCTCCAGCTTTTAAGTGCTCTTTCATATCTTTTCCTGCTCCAACAAATAATTGAGACTTTGATTGATATGTAGTTGCAAGTACAATAAGTGCATCAGTATATTGTTCTTTTAGTGTATCAACAATTAATTTCATTTGTGATGCATCCATATCATCGATTATTGTATAGAGTAATTGACTTGTATTTACTGTCTCTAATTGACTTTGAAGCGCTGGAATAAGTTGAAGTGCTTGCTTTTCTTTAAATGATTGGAGATCTTGTTCAAGTTGTTTTTTCTCTTGTAAAAGAGCTGCAATTTTTGCTTCAATATCTGATACTTTTTTCACATTTAATGACTTGGCAGCTTGTTGAAGTAAATTGAGTTGTTCTTTAGTATGAGAATAAGCAGTAAGTCCTGTATATGCTTCAATACGACGTACACCACTCCCAATTCCCGATTCACTCATAATAGTAAAGGCATTGATTTCAGAAGAGTTTTGAACATGAAGTCCACCACAAAGTTCAATACTTTCCATTCCGACAGAAACAACACGTACGATGTTTCCATATTTTTCACCAAATAATGCCATAGCCCCTTTTGCTTTTGCTTCATCAATTGGCATTTCTTCAATTGAAACTGGCAATGATGCAAAAATAAGTTCATTTACTCTGTTTTCAATTGTTTTTAACTCTTCAGCACTAATACTACCAAAATGACTAAAATCAAATCGCAAACGATCACCATTAACCAAACTTCCTGCTTGATTAACATGCGTTCCAAGGACTTCCTTCAACGCTTTGTGTAATAAATGAGTGGCAGTGTGATTTTTACGTGAGTTTTGTTGTGTATGTACATCAACTGATGCATCGGCGATCTGTCCTACTGCTGGAGTTCCAGAAAGAAGTTTAATCGTATGCATATGTTGTCCATTTGGTGCTTTTTTAACATTTGTAACTACTGCTTCAAAATCTTTGTTTTTAATTGTCCCACTATCAGCAACTTGTCCACCACTTTCAGCATAAAATGGTGTTTCTTTTAAAATGATTAACTGCTTATCTGCATCATAGTAAATAATTTCAGAAGTAATATTGAATTGATTGTCATATCCTGTATATGTACTTGATTCCTTAAAATGCATAAGAACTTCATCTTGAGCATGCATTGATGAAGCATCAACACGAGCATTACGTGCACGAACGCGTTGCTTTTCAAGTTCAGCATCAAATTCTGAGCGATCTACACTATATCCATTTTCTTCGCAATACTCAAGTGTTAATTCAAATGGGAAACCATAAGTATCATATAGTTTAAATGCAACTTCACCAGGTAGAGATTTAGTTTTTAATATTTTAGTTTCTTTTTCAAGAAGTGCAAGTCCATCATGAAGTGTTTCTAAAAATTTCTCTTCTTCGGTCTTGATTACTTTCTGGATAAATGACATGTGCTCATTTAAATACTCATAGTATGAACCCATCATCAGTGGTACTTGTTCAACAATTTTATACATGAATGCATTTTGTATTTGTAAACGTTGGAGTCCAAAGCGAGTAGCACGTCGAAGAAGACGTCGAAGCACATAACCACGACCTTCATTTGAAGGCAGTGCACCATCAGCAATCGCAAATGTTAAAGTTCGAATATGATCAGCAATAACTTTAAATGCTGTGTCACACGCACTTGATTGCCCATACTTCATCGTTGTAAATTGCTCTGTTGCTTTAATCAATGGGAAAATCAAGTCAGTTTCAAAGTTAGTTGGTGTATCTTGAAGAATAGAAGCCATACGCTCTAGTCCCATCCCAGTATCTATGTTTTGACTTGGAAGTTCTTTATACATTTCACGCGCAACATCAGCCTCAGCATTATATTGAGAAAAAACAATATTATAAAGTTCTAACCAACGTTCATTTTCTCCACTTACAAAAAGTTCTTCTTTTGGTGTATCAAATTCATACGCCTCTCCGCGATCATAAAAAATTTCAGTACAAGGACCACAAGGACCCTCACCTATTTCCCAAAAGTTATCTTCTGTTTTAATGATGTGATCATCAGCTAAACCAATCACATCTTTCCATATATGATACGAATCCTTGTCACTTGGATAAACTGTTACGTACAATTTTTGTGGATCAAATCCAATCCATTCAGGAGAAGTTAAAAATTCCCATCCCCATTTTATGGCATCTTCACGAAAATAATCGCCAACTGAAAAATTTCCAAGCATTTCAAAAAAAGTATGATGACGTGCGGTAACTCCTACATTTTCAATATCATTTGTTCGAATTGATTTTTGTGCATTTGTAATACGAGGATTTTCAGGAATAACACTTCCGTCAAAGTATTTCTTTATTGCAGCTACACCACTGTTAATCCAAAGTAAGGTTGGATCGTCTTGGGGAACAAGTGAACTTGAAGCTTCAATTGAATGACCTTTCGAAGCCCAAAACTGTAAAAATAAATCGCGAATTTCTGCCCCTGTACGCTTTTGCATTGATATCTCTCCTTATTGTTATTCTATTCAGTATATTATACCATAATTTCAAAAATAAATAAAAAAAAACCATATGAAAAATATGATTTTTAGCGTTTTGTCTTTAAAAGTGTTTTAACAGGCTCAAAAGTTTTACGATGATATGTTGTTGGACCATGTTGTAACAGTGCTTCTTTGTGTGCTTTAGTTAAATAACCTTTGTTTTTTTCAAAAAAATATTCAGGATATTTAACAGCTTCTAAGCAAACGATTCGATCGCGATATTCTTTGGCAATAATTGAAGCAGCAGCGATAGAAGCAGACTTCATATCGCCTTTTATTATTGAAAGTGCTTCAACATCAAGATCAAGAGGCATTGCATCAATAAGAACTGCATCAGCTGGGATTTCAAGTGCTGAAATTGCTCGATGCATTGCAAGTTTTGTAGCTTGGTAAACATTGAGGTGATCAACTTCTTCAATCGTCGCTTCACCAATTGCCCACGCGAGAGAATCAGTTTTGATTTGTATTTCTAGTTCTTTACGCTTTTTAGGTGAAAGTTTTTTTGAATCATTAAGACCATCAATCATTATATTAGGATTTAAAATAACTGCAGCTGTAATAACAGGCCCGATCATCGAGCCACGTCCTACTTCATCAACACCTGCAATATGATGTTTTCCTTGTCCATAAAATTGCTTTTCAAAAGCATACATATCAGTCATTTGATAAAACCTCATCTAAAACGAATTTACCATACTCACCATTTCGATATTCATGGAGAAATGTTTCAATGCCTCTTGTATAATCCCACTCTTCATTAGGTAATGTAAATCCGCGACGAATGAGAAATTTGTGCATAAAATCAGGATAATCACTACTTTCTTCAATTAAATCGGCAATCTTTCCGACTTCTGGTGTCGCTTTTAATGTATTATAAATATACGAAACAACATCATCAAGTGGCAACGTTGTATCTTTGATTGCTCCTGTAGCAGCAATTTTATATGCCGTTGTAATTTCATCGATTTTTGGCCACATGATTCCCGGTGTGTCTAATAATTCAAATTGTTTTCCAATTTTTATCCACTGCTCACTCTTTGTTACTCCAGGTCGATTTCCAACAAGTGCTGCTTTTCGACCAGACAATTTATTAATGAGTGTTGATTTTCCGACATTTGGCATTCCGATGATCATTGCTCGAATTGCGGGTATTTTCATTCCACGTTTTTTCATTTTTTCATGCTTTTCAGTAAGCACTCGATAACAGGCTGCCTCAATGTCTTTTCCTTTTAAATATTTTGTATTAACGAAAAGTGCCTCTTGGTTTTGCTTTTTGTAATAGGCAATCCACTTAGCAATTTGTCTTTCATCAGCTAAATCACGTTTTGTATAAAGTAAAATATGAGCTTTTTGTCCGATTCTTTTTTGTAATTCAGGATTACGTGAAGAAATTGGAATTCGACTATCACATACTTCGATAACAACATCGACCATTTTCATTCTTTCCTCGACGATACGCAAAGCTTTTTGCATGTGTCCTGGGAACCATTGTATATGATTCATTTTTTACCTCCAAATAGAAAAGATAAGCTACTCGCTTATCTCAGTATCAAATGTATATGAGAGCGGTTTGTAAAAACTACGATTCTCAAGTGAGAAGACGCGAGTCGTAAACTCTCCGTTTTTTGTATTAGCAAGTGCACGAGTCATCATGACCATTCGTGCATCAAAGTTATCAATTAAATTTAAAACTTCAGCTTCCATTACAACAGGTTCTTTTGGACTACCAAATTCTAATTTGCCATGATGTGCTAAAAGAAGATGTTCGAGTAAAAGAACACTTTCTGTTGTTTCAATTTGCAATTCATTTTTTGCTTTTTCAAGCATTTTCAATGCAATTGAAATATGACCAAGTAATTTTCCTTCGAGTGTATAGACTGTTCCAACTGGTCCAGATAACTCAACAATTTTACCGATATCATGAATGATGATACCAGCATAGAGAAGTGAATAATTTAATTGCGGATACAACTCGACCATTTTTTCTGCGAGCTTTAACATTGAAGTTACATGATGGAGTAATCCGCTGTAATATTCATGATGATTTTTAGATGCTGCAGGATATGATGTGAATGAACTTAAATTATCATTTATCATCTTGCGGACAATTCGTTGAAGTGGCGCATCATCAATCATGAAGATAAATCGTTCGAGTTCATCTTGCATAATGCGTGTACCAACTGGTGCTACCTCGATGAATTTATCAACATCTTGCAATTCAGCAAGTGTTAATTCAGCAATTTTCAATTGATTATTTCCTTTGAATTCTGTGATGATTGCATCAACAATAACAACCTTCCCTATCCAAGAATTAAATTGTACTAATTGCTCTTGTGTTGCATTCCATACTTTTCCATCAATTGTACCAGATGCATCCTTGAGGATGATTGAAAGAAAAAGACTTCCATCTTTTGTGTTTCCCGATGATACTTGATCAAGTAACAAAGGTTGTTTTATACGTTCGTGTGCTTGAAATTGATTAATTTTTTTCATTTTTTCCTCCTTTACTAAATACGTTGTGAATAATTTGATAAGCTTCAAGTAATGGACGATATTTTTTATTGATTAATCCAAAGTACTCAATGATGAAATCAACTGCTAAAATAGCGATGAATATTAAAAAGTACCCGATTCCTCTCCCGATATCTGCAGTAAAGTAAATTATTGCGATAAAGCAGAAAAAGGCATTAACAGCATATAAAATTAAAATTGCATGTTTTGTATCTTGAAGACTATCATATATTTTATGGTGAAGATGTTCGCGGTCTGCCGTACCTGGTGATTGTTTGCGAAGAAGTCTGCGCAAAGTCGCAGAAATCATATCAAGAAGTGGTAATGCAATGACAAGAAGTGGCATCACGAGTGAAAAAAATGCGGCATTTTTATATTGACTGACAGCAAGAACACCTATCATATATCCTAAAAAAAGTGAACCAGTATCCCCGAGGAATATCTTTGCTGGTGGAAAGTTAAAAATTAAAAAGGCAAGTGTTGACACAAGCATGATAAATGACATTGCAGCAACAAATGGATTTTGTGTTTGAATTGGCGAAAATGTAGAAAGGATAAATAAGGTAAAAAAACTCATGGCACTAATACCTGATGCAAGCCCATCAAGCCCATCAATCAAATTAATTGCATTTGTCATCGCAACAATCCAAATCATCGTGATAATACTGGAAAATGCACCGAATTTCAAAGTCATAAAACCAAGGTTAATAATTTCAATGTTCAATCCACCAATGACTACAACAACAAAAGCCGAGAAAAACTGTAATAACAATTTAGAAAGTGGTTTTAAATTAAATACGTCATCAATGAAACCAGTTACTCCGATAAGCGACCCACCAAAAAGCATTGGTGCAATAAATGAAAGATAATCTTTGCCTATCTTTGGTGCTAATATTAATAATATCGAAATACCGATGAAAAATCCAAATATAATTGAACCACCACCGAGTAAAGGAACGCGCCCCTTGTGCATTGAGCGGTGATTAACTTTAGCTACAATATTTTTTCGTAGTGCAAAACGATATATGAATCCGACGGCAATTACAGTTATGATAAATGTAATTGCAGCACTGATAATAATTGCGAGCATGTTATTCACAAAGTTCCTCCTTTCAAAGTGTTACATTATTTTTTTGAAATTGATTTTAAATATTGTGATAATTGGGGTTCGATGTCTTTATTTTTAAGTGCGAAGTCAATTGTCGCTTTAACAAAACCGAATTTATCTCCAACATCGTATCTTATTCCTTCAAAGTCATATGAATATACAGCTTGTCGATCTAAAAGACGACGAATTGAATCAGTTAATTGGATTTCACCGCCAACACCTTCTTCTTGTGTTTGAAGTAAATCAAAAATTTCAGGCGTAAAAACATAGCGACCAAGAACGGCAAGTTGTGATGGTGCTTCTTCTACTTTTGGTTTTTCTACGATATCTGAAAGTTTTTTAAGTCGGCCTTTCCCTTTAAATGATTTGGAAGGAGCTACAATACCGTATTTATCTACATCTTGTGGTAATACAGTTTGTACACCTACAACTGATGCTTGTGTCTTATTATATTCATCAATAAGTTGCTTAAGCGCTGGTTTTCCACCATCGTTAACAACAATATCATCACCGAGTAATACAGCAAATGGCTCATCGTTTATAAATGCTTTTGCTTGAAGGACAGCGTGCCCTAATCCTTTTGCTTCTTTTTGACGAATATAGTGAATATTTACCATATTTGAAATATCACGCACCGTTTTTAAAAGTTCGATTTTCCCTTTTTTCTCAAGCGTATCTTCAAGTTCATATGATTTATCAAAATGATCTTCAATTGAACGCTTATTTCCACTTGTAATAATAAGAATTTCTTCAATTCCTGAGGCAATTGCTTCCTCAACAATATATTGAATAGTAGGTGTATCTACAATCGGAAGCATTTCTTTTGGTTGAGCTTTTGTCGCCGGTAAAAAACGCGTTCCAAGACCTGCTGCAGGAATAACTGCCTTTTTAACATTTTTTTTAATTTCCATATCATTTCATCCTTTCATCATTAAAGAAGTTGATGACTTCTTCTGATGTGATATTATATTTTTTCATATACATCACATACGTTGATACATTCTTCATTTTCACCATTTTAGAGCGTGTTTTTCGAAAAAGTTGTAATTTGTCGTATTCGCTCATCGGCTCTATATCAGTATAATCATTTAATACTTTGATGATACTGTCTTTATTGTACCCTTTTTGTCTCATTTTAGCAATAATTCGTTGATTTCGTTCAAATAGATTGTATTGTTTAAGTGATTGAATTTGTTTTTGAATATAAAAAACGAGATTGTCATATTCGGATTGAATCAGCGCTGTGTTTTCTTGAGCGTTGTACATGAGTTCTTCAATTAACAAATGACTCAGCCCTTTTTCTTTTAATTTTGAAAGACAATCATTCAATGATTTTTTTTGAAAGATAATTTTATCATGGATATACGCTTTTCCATAAGCAAAATCATCTAAATACTTTTGATCTATTAATTTTTTGATGATTTTTGAAATTGTTACTGTATCAAGGTCGTGTTTATACTTTAAGAAATCTACTACTTCAGATGTTGTGCGTCTTCGTTGTAAATAATGAACTGAAATTAAATAGTAGGCATGTTCTTTTTCAAAATCAACGATATCTTGAAAAAGTGAATCAGATATTGATTTTCCGCAAATAAGTTCGAAATGTAAAATCGTTTCTTCATCGAGAACTAATGATTGAATATCTCGATTTAAGTCCAGTAGTTGAATTTCCCATTTCTTTTTTTCAGGAATATAAAGTAATTGCTTAATTTCCATTTAATTTTCCATCGATGTATGCTGTTATATTATCAGCAGCATTAGGCCTTGAAATTGCTTGTAAATTATTTTGAACTTGTTTTCTTAATTCATCATCTGAAAGAAGTGTTGAGATAAGTCGAATTGATTGTTCTGGTGTTTTAATACGGAAGCCTGCTCCATGCTGAACAAAAAATTCAATATTAGCTTCTTCTTGTCCTGGCACACCTTGAATAAATAACGGAATAATTTGCATCGCTGCTACTTCACTGACAGTAATACCACCTGCTTTTGTAATAACGAGATCCGCATCATTATACAGTGTAGCAATATCATCAACATAACCAAATATTTCAAGACGATTTTGATATTGTGGTAGCAAATTTAATAATGTGTTATACATTTTTTCATTTTTCCCACATATTACTTGGATGTTATATGGCAGATTATCAAGTAAAAATTGAAATGTATCAGCGGCATTTTTATTGACACCAAAAGCACCTGCATTGTAAATAATGGTTTTTTTCGAATCACCATTTCGGTTATGATTTAAAAATTGACTGCGAATTGGAATTCCAAGCGCTTGTGTCTTTCCTGTAATTTTTGGTAATTTTTTAAGCGTAGCTCGCTCAATTTCCGGATGAGCAAAAAAATAGCCCGTCACTCGTTTATGCATCCAAAAACTATGCGTATGGAAATCAGTAACAACAGTATAGACAGGAACTTCTTTTTGCCATTTCATCAATATTGTATAGAAAACTTGAAGCGGATATGTCATGATGACAACATCTGGATTAAATGCTTCGAGTTTCATAAGTGCTCTTTTGTCACCAGATATGAGCAGTGGTCGCTTTATTCCTGTAATACGATACTTCATCAGTGTATCGGTTGTTTTAAATGAAGCTCCATATAAACGGCGAAGACCTGGTCGGTAAAATTGCTGATATGATTTTTTTAATATTTTTGTAATGAATGGGCGCTCTTCTGAAACCATATCGTATGTGATAATCTCATATCCAAGTTTTTCAAAACTTTCAACGAGTGCATTGCTCGCTTGCATATGTCCTTGCCCATAAGGAGCAGTTAAAATTAAAGCCTTTTTCATGTTAATGCTCCTTTTTCTGAAGTGTATATGCTTTGATATAATGGAATCCTGAATAAAGCGTCATTATTGTCAATATAATATATTGGATATTCAATATATTCATTGATGTAGCGTTAATCTGACCAAATGATAAAATAAATAATGCTGAAACAAGTGCAAGCATCTGTAAAACGGTTTTAATTTTACCAGCCATATCAGCTGCGATGACAATTCCCTCACTCGCAGCAATCATTCGAATGCCTGCAACGATGAATTCACGAACAAGCATTGCTATAATAGCCCAAGCTGGGAATAGATTAATAGTTAAAAGCATGATCATCGCACTTGAAACGAGTATTTTATCTGCGAGTGGGTCAAGGAATTTTCCTAAGTCGGAAATTTGATTATAAGTCCTTGCAATATATCCATCAAGCCAATCAGTAATTGATAAGAAAATAAACATAATAAATGCAAAAAAGTACCACACATTAGAAAAACCATACATCATTAACGGTGGAAAATAAAAAGCAAGAACAAAAATTGGAATTAAAATAATTCGAAGTAATGTAATTTTTGTAGCGAGTGTCATTGACATATCCCCTATCTTTGTTGTGATTTTTCTATAGCGTAAGGATCAAATGTGGCATTTCTCAACATCGCTATTTCTTCTTTGTATGGTGGGAAAGATTTATCTTCTCCAACATACGGTGTTTCTAAGATACGAGGAATATCAGGTAAATCTTTATGATGAACGATGTAATTAAGTGCATCAAATCCAAGTTCACCATGTCCGATATTCGCATGTCGATCCTTTTGTGCACCACATACATTTTTACTATCGTTAATGTGGAGAACTTTTAAACGATCAATTCCAATTGTCTTATCAAACTGTTCAAGAACACCATCAAAATTGTTAATAATATCATATCCTGCATCATGTACATGACATGTATCAAAGCATACAGAAAGTTTATCATTGTGTGTTACACCATCGATTATTTGAGCGAGTTCTTCAAAACTACGCCCACATTCACTTCCTTTACCAGCCATTGTTTCAAGTGCAATTTGAACATCTTGCTTTGATGTGATAACTTCATTTAACCCTTTAATAATTTGATTTATCCCTTTTTCACTGCCTTCTCCGACATGTGCACCAGGGTGAAGTACGATTTGTTTTACGCCGAAAGCTTCTGTCCGCTCAATTTCTTTAATTAAAAATTCTACTGCAAGTTCAAATGTTTCAGGTTTAACGCTATTTCCTAAATTGATGATATATGGTGCATGAACAACAACTTTTGAAATGTCCATCTGATTTTCTTTCATCAATGCAAGCCCATCTGCTATTTTCAATTCATCAATTGGCTTGCGACGAGTGTTTTGTGGAGCACCTGTATAAAACATAAATGTATTCGATTGATATGATAATGCTTCTTCAACACTGCCAAGAAACATTTTTTTCCCACTCATAGAAACGTGTGATCCAATATATAGCATAATAATCTCCTAATTTTGTTTTTTCGATTTACGGTTTTGACGTGCTTCGTGACGCTGTGTACGTTTTTTCTCTTCAAAAAGAGCAGTTTGTACTTTTCGTTGTTGTTTTTTCTTGTATCCAGGTTTTACTTTTGCTTTTTTACGAGCTGATGTTTTTGATGCAACCTTCTTCTCATTTTCATTTAAAACAATTTGACGTTCTCTCTTCACTTGGAAAATAATTTCATCTTGTTTGATATCAAACATATCGTAATCAAGTTTGTACTGTGCAAATTTTTGTTTTGCTGTTTCCCACTCGCGTTGTGTGAATAGTGAGTAAACTTCACCTTTTAAATGCATGCGCCCGCTTCGACCAATGCGGTGAATATAGTAAACAAATTCTCTTGGTAAATCATAGTTGATAACGTGTGATACACCTTCGATATCGATCCCTCTTGAGGCAATATCTGAGGCGAGTACAAATTGGAATTCTAAATTATGAATTCGCTTGATTATTTGTTTTCGTTCACGAGTTGTTAAATCACCATGGAGAACTCCAAATTGAAATCCTTTCCCTCGAAGTACTTCTGCTGTTTTTTCCAACTTATCTTTACTATTGAAAAAAACAAGACACATATAAGGTGTGAGCTTTGTCATTAATTGACTAAGCACTTGTTGTTTCGCTTCTTCAGTACGAATTGTAATATGTTGCTGAAATTTTGTTTTGAAGAAATCAATTTCGTTGATTTCAAACTGCTCAGAACCTTGTAAGTATTTAGAAATGAAGGCCATGAGTGGTTTGTTGAGCGTTGCTGAAAAGACACCAATTTGAGGAATCTTCGTAAATGTTTGAACAAGTTTATCAATGTCAGCTAAGAAACTTTGATCAAAAAGCATATCAGCCTCATCAAAGATAATCCACTCGATTTCAGTGAGTGAAAGACTTCCTTCTTTGTACACGACATCATTAATTCGTCCAGGTGTACCGATGATAATATCAGCTTTGGGATTTGTTCTTTTTCTATCTGTTCCACCTACTATCATTGTCGTTGAAACATCAAGATCAAATACAGCGATTATTTTTTCAGCGGCTTTTTGTACTTGAAATGCAAGCTCACGCGTTGGTAAGATAATAAGCACTTTAGGCGTTTTGGAAAATTTTACACGTGTAAAAACAGGAAAAAGGAAAGCATGTGTCTTTCCTGTTCCTGTTGGAGATGTAATAATTAAATTTTCACCTTTTTCGAGTTTTGGGACAGCAAATTTCTGAACTGCGGTGAGTTCTTGAAATTTTAATACTTCCATCATTTTTTCTGTTGTAATCATACAATCTCCTTATGAATAAAAAATTTATACGCGAACTTGTGCCGCAGTAATAATAGCGAGTTTATATACATCTTCCTCATTACATCCACGAGAAAGATCATTAATTGGAGCGTTTAGTCCAAGTAAAATTGGTCCAATTGCTTCAAATCCTCCAAGACGTTGTGCGATCTTATAACCGATGTTTCCAGCATCAAGACTAGGGAAAATGAAGATGTTTGCTTTCCCTGCAACAGAAGAGTCAGGTGCTTTTAATTGACCAACTTCTGGCACGAATGCCGCGTCGAATTGGAATTCTCCATCTGCTTCAATTTCAGGGTGCTGAATTTTAAAGCGTTTTACTGCTTCCGCAACACGATCAGCACTCGGATCTTTTGCAGAACCTTTTGTCGAAAAGCTCAAAAATGCAATTTTAGGATTTTCAATTCCAAATTTTGATGCAGCAAGTGCACAACCAAATGCGGTATCAGCAAGTGTTTGGCTATCTGGTGAAATATTAATTGCACAATCACCAAAAATGTATGCAGTTTGGGCTCTCTGCATATAGAACATACTTGATACTTTCGTTACTCCTGGCTGCATTTTAATGATTTGAAGCGCTGGTCTTACTGTATCAGCTGTAGAATGAATTGCTCCACTTACAAGACCATCTGCGAGTCCCATTTTAATTAACATTGTTCCAAAATAGTTCATATCAAGTAATAAGCGCTCTGCATCTTCAGGTGTTGCTTTTCCTTTACGAACTTCTAAAAATGCTTCTTTCATTGCATCCATTTCGCTATAATCAGCAGGGTTGAAAATCTGAATCCCACTGATATCTAAACGATTTTCAAGCGCCATTTCTTGAATTAATTTTGTATCTCCGATTAAAAGCGGTGTCATCAAGTTTTCACTTGCAATTCGAACGACTGCTTTTAATACTCGTAAATCTTTAGCCTCTGGGAAAACCATGCGAATATTTTTCCCTGTAATTTGTTTTTTCATCGATGTAAATAAATCCATATTATTACCTCCAGTTATGTCATTTCATTATATCATATTAGCGAATAAAAAAAAAGAGAAACCCCTGTTATTCCCACACCTGAAAATAAGCATTTCTAGATAATTCGTAACAAAAAAGAACCAAATTTAGCTATATGCAAAAATTTGGCTCTTGAAATATAATTATTTTAATGCAGCCCCGATAAGAGCAGCAGCAATATTGTCAACCGGCTTATTGAAATGAGGCATAAAGAATAAATCCGTTAGCATTAAGCGATCAATTGTCAATCCCTCTTGGATAGCAAGTGAGAAGAAATGAAGTCCTGTGCTCACATCAATTGTTGAAACAATTTGTGCCCCAACTAAACGACGTGTTTTCTTATCGAAAACAACTTTAACATTTACTTCTTCATTTTGTGCTTGTGGCATAAATTCAGGATGTTGAGTTCCCGTTGCAGTAAAACTATCTACATCTAATCCTTCATTTTGTGCTTCACGGAGTGTCATTCCTGTTGAAACCATGTAAATTCCACCAATGTGAATTCCATTTGATCCTTGAACACCGTTCATTTGTGCTCCTACTCCACCAACGTTAAATCCTGCAACAATTCCTGAGCGTACAGCATTTGACGCAAGTGCAATGTAACTTTCTTTTTGTTTGGCATTATCATAGACAGTTGCACAATCACCAATAGCATATACACCATCGATATTTGTTTTTTGATTTAAGTCAACACGAATTGCACCATTTGGCAACATGTCAAGTCCTTTGTTTTCAAAGATTTTTGTCTGTGGTTTAAAACCAACTGAGAACATAACCATATCAGCTTTGTGTTCAGCTTTGTCAGTCACAACAGCAGTTACAACACCATTTTCACCTTTAAACTCTTTAACTGATTCACCGAGTGCAAGTGTTACACCTTCTTTTTCAAGTTCTTGAGCAAGACGCGGTGTAAATTCTGCATCGAAATAACGTGGAACAACTTCAGTTGCCATATCAACAAGTGTTACTGTTTTTCCAAGTTGAGCAAATGCTTCTGCAATTTCAACACCAATGTAACCTGCTCCAACTACAACGATATTTTTAACATCTGGATTTTGAAGTTTTTCAATTGTTTTTTCTGCATCTTGAAAGAGTTTCACTGAAATGATATTTTCAAGATCCATTCCTGGAAGTGCTGGTCGCACTGGCCAAGATCCTGTTGAAATAATTAATTCATCTGCTGAGTCTGTGAACACTTCGTCTGTTTCAAGATTACGTACAGTCACCGTTTTTGTTGCAAAATCAACATCTTCAACACGATGACGCATTTTAACATTTGCTCCTTTAGCAGCAAGCGTTTCTGGGTTTGAATAAAAAAGACCATCCGGCTTATTGATTACTTTTCCAATCCATAAAGCCATTCCACATCCAAGGAAGCTAATATTTGTATTAGCATCATAAGTTGTCACTGATACACTCTCTTTAAAATTATCACAAAGTGTATTAATCGCTGCTGTTCCAGCGTGGTTTGTTCCGATAACAATTACTTTTTTCATATTCGTGAAAACTCCTTCATATATTAATATACGTATACGCTACCATTATAACAGCAAATAGTAATGATTACAAATATTTTAATAATAATTTAAAAACAATCCTAGCGAGTGAAAATGTACTCGTAGGATTGTTTGTATTTATAATTTTTGTTTAATTAATTCAACTTTATCAAGATTTTCCCACGGACAGAAAATATCAGGCCTACCGAAGTGACCATACGCTGCTGTTTTTCCGTAAATTGGTTGCTTCAATTGTAGTGTTTCAATAATTCCGCGTGGCGTCAAATCAAACAATTCGCGTATAATTGTTATGATTTTTTCTTTATTTATCTTTTCAGTATCGAATGTTTCAACAGAAATTGAAATTGGTTGTGATACACCAATTGCATATGAAAGTTGAATCTCAATACGATCAGCCACACCAGCTGCGACTAAGTTTTTTGCTACATAGCGCGCTGCGTAAGCAGCTGAGCGATCCACTTTAGTTGCATCTTTACCAGAAAAGGCTCCACCACCATGACGTGCACTTCCACCATATGTATCAACAATGATTTTTCGTCCTGTAAGCCCGGCATCTCCATCAGGACCACCTGTTACAAATCGACCTGTTGGATTGATGTATAATTTGTATTGATTATCTTTGAAACCATACTTAGCAAGCACTTCATCGATAATTGCTGACTTTACATACGCTTTAAATTGATCTTCATTAAAATCATCATCATGTTGAATCGACATGAGAACAGTAGCAACTTTTAGCGATTTAGCATCTGTATAATCAATTGTCACTTGCGATTTCATATCAGGACGAGCCCATTTAAAGTCACCGCTTTTTCGTAATTCAGATGCACGTCGAACAAGTGAATGTGCAATCGAAATAGGAAGTGGCATGTAACCTTCTGTTTCATTAGTTGCATAACCAAACATGATTCCTTGATCACCTGCACCGATGTCTTTTGAATCATATGACTCGATTACACCTTGAGCAATATCCGTTGATTGTGCATGAATTAAATTTTCGATTCGACACGTATTTCCATCAATACCTAAACTTTCATCCGTATATCCAATTTCAATTAGCGTCTTTCGAACAATTGCTTCAATATCAACTACTTCATTTGATGAAACTTCGCCACCAACGATAATTGTATTCGTCGTTGCAAACGTCTCACAAGCTACACGAGCATGCGAATCCTTTGCGAGATACGCATCTAAAATTGCATCACTAATTTGATCACAGAGTTTATCAGGATGTCCTTCACTGACTGACTCTGAAGTAAATAAAATTTTTTCCATTATCAATTCGTCCTCCAAAATATTCAAACTCGACATTCTCAAAAGGACAGGTTACTGTCTCTCTTATTGTTCATATTTATAAAAATATGCCCAACTTGAGCACCTTCTTGTTTATCACAAGGGTTGCTGGAGTATCAACAGGTTGTTTCCCTTCCACTCACTCCAAATAAGAGAATATCATAACAAATATTTTATCATATATGCCATTTGTTTACAACTTTAATCCCTTTGTATTTTTACAGATTTATATTTTGTGATATACTGGACAAAAGGAGGCATTACTACGATGAAATTTATTTTATTGAAAATTATTCAGTTTTATCAAAAATTTATCTCTCCATCTCTTGGGAGTAATTGCCGATTCTATCCCTCGTGTTCTGAATACACAAAACAGGCAGTTGAAAACTTCGGTGTCGTCAAAGGATTAAAACTCGGTTTAAATCGAATAAATCGTTGTTCTCCTGAGAATTCTGAAGTTGGTTTTGATCCCGTACCAGAAACATATCCATCTAAAAAAACGCACGTTTAATTACTTGTGCGTTTTTCTTTTTGTATTGTATCTTCAATTTCAAAAATCAATGGAACTTGAAGCATATTTTCAGTTGCTACTAACACATAAATTGTTTGCACTTCACATCCATTGATACAAATTGATTCAGACAAGTGATTGATTTGAATATCAACATGAAGTGCTCCTTTTCGATAATCTCCACAAATAATTAATGTGTCATGATTTTGATAGAATGAGGTGTCATTCACTAATGCCATTAATGTTTCAGAATACTGAGGTAAAATTGTATTACGTCGTATAAATTGTTGACAGCTTTTTTCGATTATTTTTTTGAGTGTTACTGGTGTTTCCCAATTATTAACATGACTTTTTTTGTGAATATAGTCTTGAAGTGCATATGTTTTTCTATTTGCGCGTGTTTTATTCAACCCAAGATAAACATGCTCAATTTCGTTGAGTGTTTTATCGATGTTATTTGTTTTATTAAATTCTTCTAATAGATACTTTATTTTTAATCGGCGTTTCCGAGAGTGAAAAAATTCATACTGTAATTGTTGGATTTTCTCGATATCTTCTTCCGTTGGAATTGAATGAATATACACGGTCTTTCCTTCGTGGTGAATATAATTATTCAGTGTTGTGATGCAAAGTTCAACACCTTGTTTAATCGGTGTTACTTTTTTAGGTGATAGTGCACCAACTACTTGAATCGTTTGGAGGTGTTGCGTAATGTGTGATTGTATGAGAGAACACTCTACTTTACTACTATCCGAAACAATTAAAGCTCTCAATGTGTAAGAACGCGTTTGCTCACGTAAAATCGCATCTTCAAATACAACTGTCAAATCACTGAGCATATCATCTGAAAATGAAGTTGGAAAGCAAAGTTGGAAAACTGGTAAACACTCAAAAAGTTCAGCAATTGTACGTTTCACGATTTGAAAAACTTTTGGATAGCGTTCTAAAACAATTCGATATGATTTGTTTGGAATATTCATATGAAATATATTTCGATAAAACGCCACTTTCATATATGTTTGAACATTTTTAATCGTATCTTCTAAATTTTCAAATGTGATCCCGTACTTACTTTGAAAATGAGCGATAATTTGTTCTGAAATTGTATAGAGGTGTTGAAAATGAGGCGCTAAATAGTGTTCATCAATGTCTTTTTCAACGCAGAGTAAATATATTCCCAATATTTTATTTTCAACCTCTTGGATTTCTCTACCAATCAAATGTGCATATTGTCGTGTCATCTTTTTCGCTGCTTCATATTCAATTCTATTCGTAATAATTTCATCAAAAGTTTCTGGAATATGTATTTCTGAAATGAAATTCTTTCTTTCTTCCATTGCTAGGAGTGTTTGAGCGATGATAAGTGCATCATCTTCAGCAATTTTTTTCAATAAAATGGAACTTGTATCATGGATCATCGTAATGAGTGCATCAATTTTTTTATTCGTCCATTCTTTATTTTTTTCTTGAATCATATTTGTGATAAATGGTGTACATTCACTTAATTTAGGCGTTGATAACAGGTGGAAAAATATATAAGTAAATTGTCGCTGACGAAATTCATCAATTTCTAAATAATATCCTTTTATTTTATTAACATTTAACTCAACATCAAATCTTTTTAAACGTGTGCGTAAATTGGAGATATCTTTTATTACGGTGTTTTTGGAGATGAGAAAAAGTTCCTCAAAAAAGCGTATAGTTAACTTCTGAGTTTCAAAAAGTAAATAATAAATCATGATAATTTCACGTTCATCAGTTGAAAAAACCTTTCCCTTCTCCTTTTCCTCAGCAATCTTTAATAATTGATTGCACAGTTGAAGTTGCTTTGCTGTTAACTTTTGTCCTTGGATATACGCTTTAGAGTTATTACTCTTTAAATAGTAATTAAGTTCATCTAGATAATAATAAATCATGCGGCGCGATAGTCCTGAAACGATTGCGAATGATGAAACACGTTTAATTCCCCCAGCGGAAGTTAGTTGTTTAATAAAGTGGTGGAAATTCTTTTCTGACCCTTTCATATAACACCTCGGTTCTCCTTTTTATTCATTATAACATAGATAAAAAAATGCACACTTAGAATGCATGCATTTTTATTCACATCATCATTTTTGACCGTAATAAGCATTTGCTCCGTGTTTACGGAAATAATGTTTATCTAAAAGATATTGTTCAATTTGATTCACTTCGGGATTAAGTTGTTCAACCGCAAAGGCCATTTTAGCTACTTCATCTAAAACAATACTGTTTTCTACCGCTTTTTCAACTGATTCGCCCCATGTGAAAGGTCCATGATTTGGTACAATAACAGCAGGAATAGCAAGTGGGTCTAATTCACGATTCTGGAATGTTTCGACAATCACATTTCCCGTTTCTTCCTCATATGCTGTATCTACTTCTTCCGAAGTAAGCGACCTTGTACAAGGTACATCTCCATAAAAGTTATCTGCGTGTGTTGTTCCGTAAGCAAGAATATCTCGTCTTGCTTGTGCCCAAACAACTGCCCATTGTGAATGTGTATGAACAACACTACGAATCTGTGGAAATGCTTTATATAAAATAACATGTGTTTTTAAATCAGATGATGGATTGAGTTGTCCCTCATAAGCAAGACCATCTAAATTTGTAACAACCATATCTTCTGGTTTCATAGCACTGTATTTCAATCCACTTGGCTTAATAACAATGATATTATGCTCGTAATTAACTTCACTGACATTGCCCCACGTCAATTTAACTAGTCCTTCTTGTGGTAGACGTACATTCGCTTCATAAATACGTTGTTTCATTTCTTTGATTGTTATTTCACGATTCATAGTCTGCCTCCTTAAATTGTGTTTCTATAAATGCTTTTGCCTCTTTAATATATGGAATTGGATTTTCTTCTGTCTCACTCCACATCTCAATTAAAAAGGAACCTCCATAATTGAGTCGTTTTAATGTTTTTAAGCAACCAACAAAGTCAACACATCCTGCTCCAAATGGAACTTCTTTAAATTTACCTGCGTATGTTGGTGTGACGGAAAAAGTATCTTTAAGATGAATGGCTACGATTTCATCAATACCTTTTTCCAGTTCGTAACTCACATCGTTTTCACTCCATGCAGACAAGTTCCCTAAATCTGGATATACTTTTAAATATGGAGACGGAATATTTTCTTTTATTTTTAAGTATTTTGAAATGCTATTGATAAATGGATCATCCATTATCTCAATGGCAAGTACAACTTGTCTGCTTGCAGCGTATGATACTGCACGTTGAAGATTTTCAATGAAATATGCTCGTGTTGTTTCATTTTTTTCTTCATAATAGACATCGTATCCAGCGAGTTGAATAGTTCGAATGCCTAGATCAACAGCTAGGTCAACGGCATCGTACATTATTTTCAATGCATGTTCTCGTATCTTTACATCTTTTGATCCAAATGGGAAGCGTCGGTGTCCACTGAGGCACATTGAAGCGATTCGGATATTTGTTTCAGACATGTCATTTAAAATAGTAAGCCTTTCTTCACGATTCCAATTCAATCGATTTAATCGTTCATCAGTTTCATCAATTGATATTTCAACATAATCAAATCCGAGTGATTTCGCAAGTTCAAACCGTTCTCGCCAAGAAATGTTTTTGGGTAAAGCTTTTTCATATATGCCAAATTGCATGTTATTCACCCCAAATTCGCTTAATTTCGTCAATAAATTCTTGTGCCGCTTTTCTCGGTTCTGATTTTGAAGTAATGCCTCGCCCCGCAATAAATGTATACACATCAATGCCTCTGAACAATTCTAGTGTTTCAATTTCAAGACCACCTGTCACTGAAACTTTAAATCCCATTTCTATCAATTTTTTAACTTTATCTAAATCGCGTTCTCCCCATGTTTCACCAGCAAATAATGCATCACGACTTTGGTGATAAATTGCTTGATCAATTCCTAAATCAAGCCATGCCTGTGCTTGTTCAAAAGTCCAATCACCATAAAGTTCAACTTGTAATGTTTCAATTTCTTTTTTTGCTGCTTTCATCGTTGGCAGTGTTGCTGCACATATGACTGTCATCCAATCGGCACCGGCGTCTTTACAATTCTTTGCTACTGTTCCCCCCGCATCAGCACATTTCGTATCAGCGATAATGATTTTTTCTGGAAACATTGCACGCATAACTTTAATCGCTTCACAACCTTCTTGTAAGCATAAAATAGTTCCTACTTCAACAATATCAACAACTGGTCCTGCTTCTCTAATTGATGCAACTGCACTCGCAATCGTTGAATTATCGAGTGCAATTTGTAAATTTGGTCTTGCCATTGTTCAATCTCCTTTAAATATTGTTTGTTTATTTGGGTAAATATGCTGAATAATCAGCTTCATCAATAATTGCGAGTATTTCTTCTTTTGTCTTTGCTTGAACAAGGCGATTAACAATGTCCTCAAGTTCAAATACTGCAATAATTTGTGGAATCGCAACTGAAAGATGAATGTCACTTGATGTTGCTGCAAGTGTAATTAGCACATGCACTTCTTTTCCATCTGAAAAAGTAACGGGTTCTTTTAATGTAATTAAACTAAATGAATCTTTTTTTACTCCATCCTCAGGACGTGCATGAGGCATTGCCATTCCAGGCATTAAAATATAATATGGTCCGTAGTGTTCTGTTGACGCGATAATCGCATCAACATATCGTTCTTCAACTGTTCCTTTTTTAACAAGTGGATCAGTTGCTTTTCTCACGGCTTCTTGCCATGTCTTTGCTTCTTGATTGAGTCTAATTGAATCATTGGCAACAAGTGAGTCACGAAGAGATAAACTCATGCTTTGTCCTCCTTCATCTTCTGGTATTAAAACGGTTAAACTCTTTTTGAGACGATTGTAATAACGCACTTTACATAGCCTCCGTTAATTTTTCTTTAATTTCTTTATCATCCATTAAATTTTCAAGTCCAACAAGTTTTCCTTTGGTACGACCATCAAGCTCGTGGATGAGATGCTTTGATGCTACGATTATATCGTAAGCTGAAGCTTGTGCTTTTGCTTCACCAACACTGCATGAATCTACTTTGAAATCACTATTTCCCAGTTCGCGAAGTGCTTTTTCAATTTTCATTTTAATAACCATGCTCGATCCCATACCGTTTCCACATGCTGCTAATACTTTTAACATAATTTTTACCTCCAAATATTTGTTTATAATGCTCTATTTTTAAATTTCACCACGGTCATACGCTGCTTTATCTTTTGCTTTCCAATATTGAAGTTGTGGAATTGCTAAGAAGAATACTGCAACGATAACAATACCGATAATTCCTGCAAATTTCATAATTGCACCAGCCCATGGCCAGAAGATTTCAAAATCGATATTTCCGTGCCAACCACCGTATTTTGTCAATCCGAAGAACGCTGCGGCAAATGCACCACCAAGTACTTGAATGAGACCAGAAACAAATGTCGTAATAACTGCTGCTCTTGTTCCACCACGTTTATTTGCAAATACCGCGATTGTTGCATTATCGAAAAATACTGGTACAAATCCTGTAATGATAAATACCGGTGATTTAAATAAAATCAGACCAATGATTGCGATAAACTGTCCAATTGCTCCCATTAAAAACCCAAGTAATACTGCGTTTCCAGGTGCAAATCCATATGTTGCTGCACAATCCACCGCAGGGAGTGCACCAGGGAGGATTTTATTTGAAATCCCTTGAAAACTTACTGTTAATTCAGAAACGAACATACGCACACCTTGCATCAAAATAGTAAGATATACTGAGAATAGAAGTGATTGCGATACGATGTAAGTTGGGAATGATACAGTTGCTGGGAAAGGATTTGAACCACCTGCTTTAGCAACAGCGGCTCCTGCAGAACGTAAGTAAGGTTCACCGAGAATGGCCATGATAATTCCAAAGAATGCCAGCATTAACACTCCTGTTGCAACAACGTTGTCGTGAAATACTGATAAAAATTTTGGAAGTTTGATATTTTCAAGATTTTTTTCTGGATCACCGAGTTTTGGTGAAATTTTATCAGTGAGCCATACTGCAAACATCTGTTGATGTCCAATAGCAAAACCGGCACCACCAGTTAAATTTTGAGTTGCACCAACTGTTAAGTTTGATGAAACAGCCCAGTAAAGACCAGCGATTACTCCGACAATCATACCACCAGTTAAATTTTGATATTGTGGGAAAAGGTAGAAAATAATCCATGTGATTGTTGCTGCCTGTTGCACCATGATATGACCTGTGATAAAAAGTGTTCGTATTTTTGTGTATTTACGAAGTAGAACAAGGACAATATTCAATCCAAAAGCGATTAAA
Source organism: Culicoidibacterales bacterium (assembly GCA_051649665.1). GTDB lineage: Bacteria > Bacillota_I > Bacilli_A > Culicoidibacterales > JBOFHN01 > JBOFHN01. The sequence continues at coordinate 305 of JBOFHN010000101.1, read as the reverse complement.
AGTGAAATCATCGTCCATGATGCCGAAACACCAATGTCTTTCATTGCACCAGTTACAGCATTCAGTCCAAAATATGGATCAATAACAACTGCACCAAGTCCGAAGCGGTCATTGAGTCCTGCGAGGATTGGTCGGAATGTTGTTACAAGACCACCAGCACCAATATTTAAGATCATATATCCTACTGTTGCTTTGATGAATCCTGCAATGCATTCATACCATTTTTTACCGAGTAATGCATATCCGATAAGCACAATAATACCAACAAAGAATTCTGGCTTGGCTAATATGTTGTTCGTAAACCA
>JBOFHN010000100.1:0-20333 GCA_051649665.1 Culicoidibacterales bacterium | reverse complement strand
TGTTTTTTTATCAGATCCCGCTGTTTTTTATACAGTGCTTCTTTTTCCTCATCTTGTTCATCTTTTGGGATTGCTGGTTTACGTGGAAATTGAAGTGACTGAATACCCTTCTGTATTTCTTCATAAGTACGATTATTTTGTACAATAACACTTAGTTGTTCAATAAATTCAGTTATTTTTTTAATATCTGCATCATAACGATCTGAATAATGGAAAGACTTCAATACTCCTGCGTCAATCTCAGATAAAATATATGATTGTCTTTGAACAAATTTTGGAAATAATGATAATTCCTCAACATTTGTAATTGGTTTACATGCAAATTGGAGTTGTTCATAGCGATTTCGATAATCAGCAACTTGAGCAAACTCAGGTGCAATCGTCTGTAATATCTGCAATAATTTTTGATTACTCACATCCTGAATATCAATATACTCTGAGGCGACTGCTAAATATTCTGGTGTCGTTAAAATTGTATCTGCTAATTCTAAGAAAGTATCTTCATCGATTTGTTTTGCTTCAACTGAATCAATCAATGATAAGCGCTTTGTTACTTGTGGCAATACATATCCATATTCGCGAACAACAAATGAGCAAAATGCATCAATTGTTGAAATATGACTCGTTGGAATTTGTGATTCAACATATAACAAATGCGCATATAATTCACTCTCTGAATCAAGCGTCAACAGTTCTTCGTGCAGTCTTTCTGCCAATCGCTCCTTCATCTCGCTTGCTGCGAGTTTTGTAAAGGTAATAACAATGAATGAATCCAGTGTCGCTCCTGCTAAAAGACGTTGAAATAAGCGTTCTACAAGTACTGCAGTCTTTCCACTTCCAGCTGCTGCATTCACGAGAATATTATGTTGATTTACATCAATGGCTTGTATTTGTGCATCCGTAAATTTCATACAATATCCTCCTGTTTTACTTTTTCAACTTTTCTAAAATCAGCTTTCCCAAGCATTTCTCGCTGACATATCCCTTGGAAGCGACAATACTGACATGCATCTGGTTCATGTACACGTCCTTTTTCAGAATAAGATAATGGCGATACATCAAAGTGTCCTGATTCAATCTGAAACATTGTATCTTGCGCAATACTTTCCGTTTTTTCTCTAAGTGAATCAAATTGATCATCAGTCAGTGTTTTGGCCAAGCTTCCAATTGTTCCATCTTTTTTTATTTTCATACCACTATACACACCAATATCATCATTTAATGCTTCAATAAGGTTTGAATTATGGCGAGTATATCCATCAAGATTCACTGAATCCACATCATATTTATCATCAACTTTCAAAGTTTGATAATAAAAACCGTATGGAATCGCATCATTCGGCAATTTCTTTATCATTCCTTCTTTTGCATATACATAAAATGGCAACTGAATTTGTACTCCAGCATTGAAACGTGTCCAATCAAATGTACGTGCTCCACTCTTATAATCAATCACCTGGAAATATGAATTATTTTCAAATTCTGCTACATCAACGCGATCTATTTTACCTCGTATCTTCTTCCCATTTAATTCAATATGAAATACAGCTTCTGTTGCAAATGGAACAAACTGTGCATGTTGACGAAAATAAATATATCGATTCATATTATCACCTAAATGCTGACATATTTTTTTCCGCAATAGCTGTGTATACGCATTTTCTTTTTCAAAAGAAAATCCGAGACGTTCATTCTCATATCTTGTTAAAAATGAATCAGCAAGCACAAGTGGATCACTCGTTTCAATGTCTGTTATTGCTTCCTTTGCAATATATTCCATAAAATCATGAGCAATATTCCCAATCGTTCGAGAATCTGTAAATGTCCGTATGGTGTCTTTCAATCCCACTTTACGTTCAAGAAAATATTGAAATGGACAATTATTGTAACGCTCAAATTGCGAAACACTATATGGCATATCATCAATATCTATACTTATATTTTGCATTTCATCTTTTGTTTTAATAAATTGTTTATGTTCAGATAAAAATGGTGAAAAAAGTAATGCTTCCTCACTGAGCAATGTATATGTCGGGACATATGGATTCACAATACTTTGAGCTTTCTGGATTTCATTATTGCTACTCTTTTGCAACAATTCAAACATACGATGCACGGCATTAACAGCATTGTCTCGTGAACGTTTTGAATATGTGAGCGTCAATCGATTGCTTGCTTGAGCAAAAGCTAAATAAATATACATATAGCGCAATTCATATTCTTGCTGTTTTGTCGGAATAAGTTGTTTAAGTTCCTCAGTATCAAGTTCTTCTTGATGAATCAGTGTAAACTCCGGTGTGAATGGCGGAATATTCCCTTGAATAAATCCAGGAATATAAACATTCTTCACACCTAAACTTCCACTCAATTGCATATTCTGAGAAATACGTGAACGCGTAAAATCAGCAATGATTACTTGATTTTGAGAAGATGGTTGCTTCATGTAAGTAATCTGACCAATAACCATTTCCATAATTACAGCAAACATCGCATTTGTCAGTGTTTCTTTTTCAAAAAGTTCAAATAAACTATCAATTCGATCAGCAAACATCTGCAAAATAGCTGCATCCATCTCTTCATTTAATTGTTCAAAAATTTTAAATTCATCAAAACAATTGAACATTTGTTGTAATTTCAAACCAAACTGGCGCTTTTTACCAAATGAACGTTTGTATTCAATAAGCGTATCAACAATTTGCTGCAATTGTTCAAAACGCTGTGTCCATTCTGTATCTGCTTCAAACTGAGCAAGATACAATTCCCATTTATCACTTGAGAATGCTGATTCATCTTTAAGCGTATACATTTGCAAAACTGGTTCAAGCTTGTACACATCAGAAAGCGGCATGAAAAAACCGGTCTTCAAAAGGGCAATCAAACGTCCACCAGTTATTTTAGATGTCAGCATATCTACAAATAAATGAATCAATTGTGCAATTGGTGTATAATGAATATTTTCTTTTGCATCAAGAAATACAGGTATATCATATAAGCGAAAAATATCCACTATTTTATCACGATAAGTTGGCATATCTGCAAGATAAATAACACAATCACTATATGCAATATTTTCATTCATAACAGCATAGCGTATTCGCGATGCAAGTTCATGTACCTCTTCATCAACTGTTTGTGCTGCTAAAAACTGAAGTGAATCATCTTTACTTCCAAGCATTTTATTCGTATTAGGAAGATTTTCAACAAGTGTGTATAGTGCCGTATCTCTTTCCTGACGAACTACCGTATCATATATCTCGACTTTGGTAGAATGATTAAATAGTTGCGCCATTTCCATCATATCCTGCTTTGTTTTTACAAGTTGACTTGGCATCTCACCATTTATATATTGGGGGAGTGTTAAATGAATATCATCAGCCTGTTTCAACACGTAAGAAAGCATCACTTTTTCTGTTTCAGAAAAAAGATAAAATCCATCAATTATTACTATCTTATTTTCAAAAAATGGTGTAATTTCTAAACTTGATGATGCAAGACGATAAATTTCTTCTGGAAAATACATGTCCTCTTTTTGTTCATTCATAAAGCAATGATATAAATAAAAAAGATCTTTCATCTTTCCATCGACTTCACTCTGTAATAAAATTTCTGAATCTATACACTGATTACGCCATAGTGAAAAAAGCTCTAAACATTCATGAATTTGATCACTATTATGCTTCATGTGCCGAAGCGCTTTAATATTAGTTTCTTCTCGTTCTAAAATACGAAGTAATAAAAAGAACTGCTCAATGATACCAAACTCTGTATATACTTGATTTTCACTTTGCTTTAAAATTTGTTTTTCAAGTAACTTAAATGTATATACATATACATTCGTTGTTGCCTTATTTTTAACACGGCTTGTCACATAGCGTTCAGTATGAACTGACATTTGATCTGGAACAAGGTAAATTACTTGCTTATCTTGTTGCAATATCATATCCATCAATGCAGTTGTTTTACCAGTCCCACTCATTCCCTGATGTATAATAAACATTTTTTCACCACCTTTATGTATTATATCATTTTTAAAGTAAAGAAAAAACCGTATACACGGTTTTCCTTGCGTTAATTAAAATTGAAGAAGTCCTAAATAACTTTCAGCAATAAGTGATGCTCCACCAACAAGTGCTCCATCTACATCTTGCTTTGACATAAGTTCAGCTACATTTTCTGGTTTTACTGAACCACCATATTGAATGCGTACTGCATCTGAAACTCCACTTCCGTAAAGTCCTTTAACTACTTCACGAATCGCTGCAATTGTTTCTTGTGCTTGATCAGCTGTTGCTGTTTTACCAGTTCCGATTGCCCAAATTGGCTCATAAGCAATAACAGTATTTGAAACTTGTTCTCCTGTTAATCCTTTGAGTGCTTCAACAACTTGTGCTCCAACAACTGCATCAGTTGTTCCATTTTCACGTTCTGCAAGTTCTTCACCTACACAAATGATTGGTGTAATTCCGTGTGCAAATGCAGCATGTGCTTTTTTATTTACTGTTTCATCTGTTTCATTGAACATCGCACGACGCTCACTATGACCTAAAACAACGTATTTTACACCCATTTCTGAAAGCATAACTGGACTAATTTCTCCTGTAAATGCTCCTTCATTTTCAAAATGCATATTTTGTGCTGCAACAACAAGATTCGTTCCTTTTGTTGCTTCTAACATTGCATCGATAAAAAGGGCTGGTGCACAAACAACACATTCGATGTCAGAACGTACATTTCCTTTCACCGCTTCAACAAATTCAAGCGCCTCATTTTTTGTTTTAAACATTTTCCAGTTTCCTGCAATAATTGGTTTACGCATACATATACTCCTTAAAAATAGATTTTATTTCGGCTCCTAATGATAAGACCCATACCCTGCACACATTGAATACTGAATGCAATACTCAGCGTGATTAGATATACTTGATATGACAATGAATTTTGAAATACTAGATTAAATGCAACAGCTAAGAAAAGAATAACTAATGTTGTTATCGCACTATTATCCATCTGTAAGCATTTATATCCGTAAACGATAAAATAAATCATCGCCAATATGTACAGTGGCAACATGAAAGCAACCCACATAGAGGTTGCTATAAAAACTGAGAAAGAAAAGAACGGTAAAATAGATACAACCATGAATGGCAGGCTAATTAAAAATTTTATGAATCCCACTTTACGCTGATTGTACTGCATATTTTACTCCTTTTCTCTTCATATCTTTATAATTTAATTGATTTTACTTATTTGTAATTGCTTCAACACCTGGAAGGGCTTTTCCTTCAAGGTACTCAAGTGATGCTCCACCACCTGTTGAAATGTGAGAGAATTTTTCAGCATATCCAAGTTGAATTGCTGCTGCTGCTGAGTCTCCACCACCGATGATTGTTGTTGCACCTTCAAGGTTTGCAAGTGCTTCACATACACCGATTGTTCCATTGGCAAAGTTTGACATTTCGAATACTCCCATTGGACCATTCCAAACAACTGTTTTAGCATCTTTAACGATACTTGAGAAGAGTTCTACTGTTTTCACTCCTACATCAAGTCCCATTTCATTTGCACCGATTTCATCGATTAATACTGTTTTAAATGGTACATCATTTGAAAATTCTTCAGCAACAATTGTATCTACTGGTAAAACAAGTTTGTCTCCTGCTTTTTCAATAAGCATTTTTGCAAGTTCAATTTTATCAGCTTCAACAAGTGATTTTCCGATATTTTTCCCTTGTGCTGCGTAGAATGTAAACATCATTCCTCCACCAACAAGAATTTTGTCAGCTTTTGAAATAAGATTTTCAATAACACCAATTTTGTCAGATACTTTTGCACCACCGAGAATTGCAACCATAGGACGAACTGGTTGATCAACTGCACCACCGATGAAGTTGATTTCTTTTTCCATTAAGAATCCCGATGCTGTTGTTAAATTTGAACCAATTCCAACATTTGAAGCATGTGCACGGTGAGCCGTTCCAAATGCATCATTAACAAACACATCACCAAGACTTGCCCAATATTTCCCAAGTTCAGGATCATTTTTAGATTCTTTTTTCACATCACCAAGATCTTCAAAGCGAGTGTTTTCAAAAAGTAATACTTGACCATTTTCAAGTTTTGCGATTGCTTCTTCAAGTTCTGATCCACGTGTTTGAGGAACAAATGTCACATCTTGACCAAGTACTTCAGCAAGACGTTTCGCAACTGGCGCGAGTGTTTTTGAGGCTTTATCCTCTTCTGATTTAACTTTTCCAAGATGTGAGAAAAGAATTGCTTTCCCCCCATTTTCTAAAATGAACTTAATCGTTGGAAGTGCTGCTGTAATACGGTTATCATTCGTGATAACACCATCTTTCATCGGCACATTGAAATCAACGCGGACAAGTACCTTTTTTCCATTGATAAGTCCCTTTTCTTGTAAATCACGTACTGTTAATTTTGCCATAATTCTTGGCCTCCTTCTAGATTGATATATCTCTTACTATTATACTTGAATTTCTCAATTTTATAAAGTTTTTTTTGCACGATTTTTGAAAAAACGTTGCATTTGTTGTTCAAATAAATATGAAAGTAACATTCCGACAACAGACATTCCTATCGGTACAATATAATGTTGCAGTGATACATGAGGCATCGCTCGAGCAATATTTAAAAATTCACTTACAATCGGTATATTAAATCCTGCAATAAAGATGAGAATATTTCCGGCGATGATTAAAAATTTCCATTTTGTGAACGGTAATGATGAACGGATGACAGCATAAAATTGCATGAGCACTGTAAAGATCATCGCTGCAAATTGAAATTGCATCAATCCAGGATTACGAGCAATATCATCTGCATAATTCGTTTGTGTAAATAAAATATTTTGTCCCTGTAAAATCCATAATATAACAATTCCAAGTGTAATCATAATGGAGCTTGGCACTGCCACTTTAATAACATTTTGAATAATCGAACCACTCACTCGCTCTCTATTCGGTAAAAGTGCTAAAAGTGTCGCTGGGTAACCAATTGAAACAGCACTAATTAACGAGAAATACATCGGGTCATACGGATAACCAAGTACGACACTATGTGACATAAAAAGACGTGAGTATGCATACATTAAAATCGTTATAACAATAAAGAAAATTGAATATAGGTTTTTCACTAGGAAAATACTTGCAACACTCTGAATATTATTAATGGCTCTTCGACCTTGATTAACCGCTTCTGGTAATACAGCAAAGTTTGAGTCAAGAAGAACAAACTGAGAAACTGCTTTTGATGCTTCACTTCCGTTATTCATCGCAATTGCACAATCTGCTTCCTTCAAAGCGAGTACATCGTTGACACCATCACCTGTCATACCAACAACATGCCCCTTTGCTTGAAATGCTTCAACCATCAATTTTTTCTGATGTGGAGAAACACGTCCAAAAACTGTATACGTTTCTAAATACTCACCGAGTTTCTCTAAATCATTTGGCAATTCTCGAGCATCGATTGCTTGAATATCATTTCCAAGTCCAGCACGTTTAGCTACTGCCAGTACTGTATCTGGATTATCACCTGATATAACTTTCAATGCTACATCTTGACTATGAAAATAAGCAAATGTATCCGGTGCTTCTTTTCGAATACGATCTTGAAGTAAAATATACCCTTTTAACACGGTGCTTGCTGGTAATGTTTTATCAACTACATCATAAGTGTGTAATACGGCGATAACACGATAGCCTTCTTTAGAAAGTGTACTGATATCATCGAATTCTGCTTCATGCTTTTCTTTATTAATTGTAAATTCAGGAGCTCCTATTATCCACGTCCCCTCATTTTCAAAAGTCATACCACTCCATTTTCGACTAGATGAAAATGGAATCGTCTTCGATACAGTCCATTCTTTTTCAAGTGAGAGTGACTCATCAAATACTGCTACATTGTTTTTATCTGTATTTTTCAATGCCATATAAATCGCATCTGATGTTGAATTTCGATCTTGATCATGTACAACCAATTCTTTCAACCCTTTTTGAACAAGTGGTGCTTGATCAATACTTATGATATTAACAACATCAAAATTACCCTCTGTAATCGTTCCCGTTTTGTCAAGACAAAGTACATCAACACGTGCAAGTGTTTCAATTGCAGCCATTTCTTGTACGAGTGTTCTCTCTTCACTCATCTTCACAACACCAAGCATCAATGTAACAGTTGTTAATAGTACAAGTCCTTCCGGTACCATACCGACAATACCCGGTGTAATATTGTATATAGATTGTTTGAGTGTATATTGATCAAGGTTGGCAAAAACCACAAGCGGACCTGTAATGAGCATGATCCATGCAATTGTTTTAATAATCGTATTCGTTGAATCTCGAAGTTCAGATTTTACAACCTTAAATTTTCGTGCTTCATCACTCAAATGACTGATATATGTATCATGCCCAATTCGAAATGCTTGAGCAATACCGCTTCCTGCAACAACAAAACTTCCTGCATACATGACATCCCCATGCTTTTTTGCTACAGAATCCGATTCTCCAGTAAGTAAAGCTTCATCTACGTCAATTGCTTCTTTTCCAACATAAATAAGATCTACTGGTAATTGCATTCCTTGTGTTAAAAAAAGCATATCATCTTGTACAATATCCTCAAAATGAATACGCGTACGCTCTCCATCACGAATAACATCAACTTCACTCTCTTGGAGCAATCCCATCGCTTCAATCTTTTGCTTCGCTTGATACTCTTGAATAATACCAGTAAAAATATTTAAAATCACCGGTACGACAAATAGTGCCTCTTTATAAAAGCCAAAGAAAATCATCATCGCAGATAAGCCAATAATAATGGCGTTAAAAATAGTAAATGTATTAGATGATATAATTTGCCAAAGCGTTCTTGAAGGCGGTTTATCTTGAATGTTGTACTTTCCTTCGTCGTATAATTTCTTAGCATACACTTTTGAATGACCACACTCTTTTTGTAAGAATCCTGTCTTTTCTATGTATTCTTTTCCACTGTTTACATCAGTTCTTATATCCATTTATATCCTCACTTTTACTCTATATTTATCCATACTATAATACCATTTTTAGCATAAAAAGTAAAAGAAAGTAAAAAGAGCACAATTGTACTCTTTTTTACACCATAATTTCAATTGCTAAAGCAAAAACAAAGAAGAGACTAGCACCACCAAAAAAAGCAAAAAACATTCGAACCATTGCTAAAACCTCTGTATAATTTTCCATTTTAAAAGCTGTATTATTCATTTAATTATTCTCCTTTACATTTTGTGAAGTTTATTTTTGAAGAAAAAGTGGTTTCCCACTTCTCCTTGATTAACTTAATTATACATCACATTTTGTAAAGTGTCAACACTTTTATTCACTTAAAGTGAAGTTTTGTTTTTGAATGCTTTAAGATAGTGAATGTTTTGCCCTTTTCGAGCAAATCGTTCTTCATATTCTGTTCGAACATTTTCTTCATTCAGTAAAGCATTATGATGCAAATCTAAACTTAATTGTTCGAGCGTCCAGTCATTTTGTGAAAATGACATCAGTGAATATTCAAAAAGTTGTACATTATCTGTCTTTTGAATAACATGTCCATTCGGTATAAGTAATTGCTCATACATTTTCAAAAACTGTGGTGCTGTCAAGCGGCGCTTTGTATGACGTTTTTTCGGCCACGGATCAGAAAAATTAATATATATAGTGTCTAATGTATGCGGTTGTATGACATCAGCTAAATGAATAGCATCACAGCGAGCAAACGTAAGATTCGTTGGTGCTTGCTCCATTGCATCATATCTACGAACTCCATGAATTAAAACACTATCAAATAATTCAATTCCAATAAAGTGATATTCTGGATATTTTTGAGCCATTTCAATAATGAATGTCCCTTTTCCCATCCCAATTTCAATCCTTACTGGCTTGTTATCTTTATTGTATTTCGATAATTGTTCGGTAATTTCTTCTTTTGTTGTTGCCACATGACTATGTGCTTCAAGTGCTTCACGCGCACCTTTTACATGTTTTAATCGCATTCAATCGCTCCTGTTATTTTATTAAGTTATAAATTGCCTCAGCGTAAATAACTGTAGCTAAATATAATTCTTCAAGCACAATTGATTCATTTTTTTGGTGCATACGATCTACTGTTTTTGGAAACATCATTCCGTAAGCAACGCAGTTTTCCATTACACGTGCGTATGTTGCTCCACCCATGACTTGTGATTGAGCAAGTTCATCACCTGTATTTTTTCGGTATGAATTCAATAATGTTTGAATGAAATCACTATTTGGATCTTGGAAAATCGGATACATTTCTTTTAAGATTTCAACTTGGCATCCGTATTGTGCAAATATTTCTTGAACATGTTTCGTTTGACTTATCGAATTCCATGTATTTGGATAACGAACATTACAAATCATTTCTAATTGTTCATTTTCAAATTTTACAATACCGAGACTCGTTGTTAAAACACCACTATCTGCTGTTTGTAAATCAATTCCTAATTTCACACCGTAGTGATCATTTGAAAAATATTTAACAATAAGTCCTGCAAGCGTACTTTGTGTGCTGTTATATAAGTATTGTGCTAATAGATGAATTGCACTCTTTCCATTTTCTGGTAAGCTTGAATGAGCAGCTTTTCCAACTAATGTTACAACTGTGTTTCCATCGACAACTTCCATTGAACCTGTTACTTCTTTTGTTTTTAAATATTGCTCATATGCTGAGAATAATACTTCGTGATTCCCACGAATAACAGCTTTGGCATTTTCAGGAACCATGTTGCTTTTCTCTCCTGCGATGAATGAAAGAACAACATCATCTTTAAAGCTTCCTGTTATACTATAATCAATAAATCCTTTTTCAGCATGAACAACTGGGAATGCTGCATCAGGTGAAATTCCAAAATCTGGTTTTGGTTCATGTTTAAAGTAATGATCAACACAGCGCCATTTACTTTCTTCATCAGTTCCGACAATCATCTTCACTGTATTTGAAATTGGAAGATTTAAATCTTTAATAATTTTCATTGCGTAATATGCTGCAATCATCGGACCTTTATCATCTTGTGAACCACGTCCAATTAAAACACCGTCTTCAACTCGTGGATTATATGGTTGCCAATCATCAGTTGCTGGAACAACATCGACATGACCGAGAATTCCAAATACTTTCCCAGCATTTCCATATTGAATATGACCTGCATAATTATCAACATTCTTCACTTCAAAACCATCGCGATTTCCTAATTCTAAAAATGCCTCTAATGCTTTTTTAGGTCCTTCTCCAAATGGAGCAGATTCACTAATAGTACTCTCATCATAATCACTTTTAATTGCAATCATCATTTTTAAATCATTTAATATTTCTTCTTTTCGGTTCTCTACTTCTGCTTTAAAATTAATCATACATGTTACTTCCTTTCAATAATTGAGTTATTTCGTTTTCATCAAGATAACGATACATTCCTTCTTGTAATTCTGCATCTAATTCTAGTGTACCAATTTGATCCCGATGAAGTTTGACAACATGTGAGCCACAAGCAGCAATCATTCTTTTGATCTGGTGAAATTTACCTTCTTCGATTTGAATATAAACAATCTGCTCATCTTCTTCATTTATTTCACCAAGTGTCAATTGTGCTGGTAGACACTTCGTTCCATCAGCAAGTACAATTCCTTGCTCAAATTGTTCACATGCTCCTTCCAAAAGCGCTGGTGTAATCTTTGCGGTGTATTTTTTTTGAACGTGCTTTTTCGGGTGCAACATCGCATGTGCAAGTTGACCATTATCCGTCAATAAAATAAGACCCGTTGTATCCTTATCTAATCTTCCCACGGGAAACAATCCATCCCACCGATCTGCTATATCAAGTAAATCAATTACCGTCTGGGTTTTACCATCTTTTGTCGCGGATAACACGCCTTCTGGTTTATTTAACATTAAATAATGAAACTGTTCATAATGAACTACTTTTCCATCAAATGTAATATAATCTTCTTCTTTGACATGCACTTTCGGAGATGTCGTCACTTTGCCGTTAACTACAACGCGCTTAGATGCAATATACTTTTTTACATCACTTCTTGTACCGATGTTACAATCGGCTAAATACTTATCAAGTCGCATAACATCCTCCTTTACAAATGATTAAAAATTACGTATAATGACATCATTATTATAACATATTTCATTCTGTAAAATATAGGAGTTTTTATGAAACAATTTGATGTTGTCATTATCGGTGCGGGTCCTTCTGGTCTTATGAGTGCTATTACACTCGCTCAAAAAGGGAAATCTGTCTGCCTCATTGACAAAAATACGAAAGTTGGAAAGAAGTTAATGCTCACAGGTGGTGGTCGCTGTAACATTACGAATGCTGGTGAAATTCAAAAACATATTATTCGAAATCCGAAGTTTTTATACAGTAGCCTTGCTGCTTTTGGACCAAATGATATTATAAAGTGGTTCGAAAATGCTGGTGTGCCACTTAAAGTCGAAGACCATGGTCGAGTTTTTCCACAGTCAGACCGCGCCCAATCAATCCGTGATGTGCTCGCTTCTCTTTTAGATCAATACCATGTCCATCAATATTTTGAACGAACAGTTAAAATAATCAACTTTTCAGAAAAAATAGTCCAAACAGAAAATGAAATTTTTCATTATGAGGACCTCATTATTGCCACCGGCGGGATTACCTATCCTGCTACTGGTTCTAGTGGTGATGGATTATCTTTTGCAAAACAACTCGGTCACTCAATCATTGATCCAATCCCCGCAGAATCACCACTTCTTTCTAATGATTTAGTTATTACATCAAAACAACTGCAAGGATTAACATTCCCTGATTGTATTGTTTCTTTTAAAATCGGAAAAAAAGAAATTATCAACCGACACAGTCTATTATTTACACATTTCGGTTTATCAGGTCCGGCGGCATTAAGAATGAGTTTCCATATTGAAGAGTTCCTGCAAACAAATGATTCTGCGTCTATTGCATTAAACTTCTTACCTGGTGAAACAGTGGATTCACTTTGCGCATCGTTCCTGCACTTCCAAAAAACACATCCCAAAAAACATATTCGCTCATGGATTGAAACACTCACACAAAAACGCTTTGCAGAATATATTATCCAATCAGGTAACATCACAACTTCATGTGCTGATACACCCCATAAAAGTCGTGATTTCATTATCCAATCGTTAACAAATTTCCCTATCAATATAATTGGGACGAAAGGATTTGAAGCTGCCTTTGTCACTGCTGGCGGGGTAAACATAAAGGAAATCAATCCCAAAACAATGTGTTCTAAATTGAATGAATATGTCTATTTTACAGGTGAGATTCTCGATGTACACGGACATACTGGTGGATACAATTTAACTATCGCCTTTTCAACAGGAATGTGCGCAGCACAAGCGATTTTACAAAAAGCAATAACCGTTTAAAAACAGTTATTGCTTTTTAATATAAAATCATTAATTTGCCACGCTTGTGTTTTCATAGCTTGTGAATTTTGTGGCACATCCCAACTCGGATATACTCTAAAACCCATTTTCCCTTTTTGATTATTTGTTTTTAAGATTCCTTTTTCTTTCAGTGTTTGTTTTGAAAATTGAAACAGACCTATTGCTTCTTCAGAGTAGCACACTATAATGAGATAGTCTGGAAAATCATCATACATATAGGCTCGATTTTGATTTTTTCCATCTTTTTCCCACAACGCTAAAAACTGCCCTGTTTTTTTAGGTGTTGGTTTTGCTACTCTAATACGATACGTAGTATCTTTTGTCGTTATTAAAATTCCACCATAGTCTTCATTTTGCTTTTCAATAGTATATGATTGAATATCTTCTTTTTGAAATGAAAGTACATCTAATAGCTCAGTAATTCCCAGCATTGTTTACTCCTTAATCAAGATAAAAAGCCGTCATATTGACGGCTTTAAACATTTTTATTATTTTCGCAAATAGCGTGTAATTGATAAAAGACTTGCAAATGCTCCAACGCATACTGCAACAATCAAAATGTAAATTGATGTTTGATTTACTATTTCTCCTGCTGGTATTAACTGCATTGTTCCAAGACGAGAACCTTGAGATTTAATAAATTCAGTATACCCGAAGATCACACCGGCAATCGGCATTAATGAACCAAAGATTCCGATAAAAATCCCTTCGAAGAAAAATGGAAGTCGAATGAAGAAATTCGATGCTCCAACAAGACGCATAATTTGAATTTGATTGCGTCGAGCAATAATTGTCATACGAATTGTATTAGAAATCAAAATAAATGATACTACGAGTACAAATCCAATAACAATAAAACCAAACATACGAATATTAGCAAATATATCCACAATTTTCTTCGTTGTTGTTCCACCTGTGTCTAAATCGTATACTCCTGGTATAAATTTATCTGGTAGTGGAATTGCTGTTTTTTCTGAATCTGCACGTTCTGATTTTGTCGGTCCAATTTTTGCTGCTGTTTTTTCAATTTGCGACTTATCCACTACACGAACAAGAAGTAAATTTTTCAATGGATTATTTGCACCTTCATAATTTTTGAAGATTTCGCTACTTCCATATTGCTTTTCAAATTCTTTTAATGAAGCATCTTTTGATTTATATGTTATTTCTTTAACATTGTTCACTTGCTTTATTTTACCAATAATAACATCTTTATCTGCATTATCTTCTAAACGAACAACTATTTTTAAGTCATCTTCAAGTTTTTTTGTTCCAGCGTCGACATTTTGCACAACGATAAATAATACCGAAGCAAGAAATAATGCGACAGTAATTGTTAAAATTGCTGAAAATGACATCCATCCTTGTTTAAATATACTCTTCAATCCTTCAATTAACTGTTTGAAAAATATTCGAATTACTCTCATATTTTAAGGCTCCTTTTTTTAATCTAACTTTTTTATTATAACACATATTTTAATAAAAATAAACTTATAGAATTTTGCTTTGCTTTCCACTTTTTTTAATACAAGCTATTATCGCACACTCCATTGCATCTACATAGAAGTCCGAAAGTTTAAGCGACTCTTTTAATAAAGATAATTCCGTACAACCAAGAATGATTGATTCAACACTTTTTTCTTCAGCTACCGCAATAAAATCTTGAATTTCATCAATGCAAACTTTTTTCCCAGCTTTAATTTTATCATAGATTATTGTCATTAACTTACTTTGTAATTCATCTGGTAATACTTCGCATACGATACCTTCTTCTGCAAATGCATTTTGATATAACTTTGTTTTAACAGTGCCTGATGTAGCTAATAATAAAACTTTAGTTTGCTTTCTTTTTTTTATTTCTAAAACCGTTTCATCAATCATGTGAATAAATCGATCTTTTAATCCAGTTTCCATCTGATTAATGAAATAATGTGCTGTATTACAAGGAACATAAAGATATTGACAGCCGCTCTCAAGTAAATACTTTGCATCATCGACTAAATACGGCATTGGATTCTCTTTGCTCTCACCAAGAATATACGCTGTTCGATCAGGAATTTGAGGATGATTATGAATAAGGAGTTCAATATGTTCTTGATCAACTGATGCTTCTGTTAAATCAACAAGACGATTAAAGAAGTAAGCAGTTGCTTTCGAACCTAATCCTCCGATTACGCCAAGTTTACTCATCTTACTCACTCCTAAAATATTGTTTGTACTTTTTATACTGATTCATTTGATTTAAAAATACGTACATTTTGCGTTTCCATGATTTTTCGTTTTCACTATAATAAGGATTTGTCACTTTGTTTTCTTTATACAGTTGTTTTACTTTTTCTTTCAACGATTCATCTTGAACATATTGTAAAATGAGACGTTTAGGTAAAATTGTGAACAAACCTTTTTTTGTCGAAATGTATAACTCTTTTTTCTTACCATATACAAAAGCATCTACAACCATGCGTGCAATGTTATTTCCAGATCCGGTCACATAGTAGTTACTTCTACCTTGTCGGGTATTAATTTCAAATACTTTATATTTTCCATCTCGTGGATCGTATTTCATATCGAAGTTTGAAAATCCAATATAATTTGTCGTTTCTAAAAAAGCAACAATTTTTTGACACGCTTCGTTTATCTCTTCATTTAAAATAACTGCTGGATTTCCAATTGCACCTGGTGTATGTTCTTCTAAGAGGACTTGTCCAAATTGCATAAATTCAACTTTCCCTTCTTGATTAGAAAAGCAAGTAAATACGCGCATATTACTATCACTACCAGGTATGAATTCCTGTAATAACATAACACCATTAAAATTATCAGAATATACATCTTTCATCGCTTGATTTAATTCTGCTTCTGAATTTAAAATGTACGCTTTTTTCTTATTTGGAATATTCGCTTTAAAAAATTCAACACTATCTGCCGCTTTAAATACAAGAGGATAAGAAAACGTGTTTTCGCGCTCCATTCCTTCTTTTGTCACCAGTATTGTTTCAGGATGATCTAAATGATGTGTTCGACAAATCTTTAAAAATGCATCCTTGAATCGCAGTTCATTTAAAAAATCATAGTCAATATACGGGCATATAAAATATTTTGATAATTCATCTTTATGCTTGATGATTGAATTCACATACCCATCATAACATCCAATTAAAAGAAGTTTCTTCGCACGATTTTTATACGTTTCATGAATAGTAATAAGATGTTCTACAAACTGATCATCTTGATCAATTGTATCTATCAAAACCGGCTCTAAAATCATACTGTGCATAATCGCTGAAGTATTCATTTTGGCAACAACAATTGGTTTAATATTATACTCATCATAAAAGGCTCTTGCAACGCTATACGCATTCAAGTCACCGCCAACTAAAATCGGTAAAAAATCCATCATGTTTTATCTTCCTACTCTTTCTTATAATCGCATTGAGAGCATACTATCTCTCCCTTTTTATTTGTCACAATAAGACCATCACATGTCGGACACTTTTCTCCTGTTGGTTTATCCCAAATAGCAAAATCACATTTAGGATACTGATTACATCCATAGAAAATAGTTCCTCTTCGTGTTTTTCTCTCGACAACTTCACCCACTTGACATTTAGGACACTGAATACCAGTTGATACGACTGCTTTTTTCTCTGTTTCAACTTTTCTCGTATATCGACATTCTGGGAAACCACTACATGCTACAAAGTCACCATAACGACCTTTACGAAGTAACAATGGTTTTCCACATTCAGGGCATACTTCATCTAACTCTTTTGGCTTAATTGCTTCCATTTCAGTTGTTGCTTTTTCAACAAGAGGCTCAAAAATTGCATAAAACTGCTTTAAATATTGAATATAATCTTCATTTCCTTCAGCAATTAAATCCAATTCATTTTCCATACCGGCAGTATAATCCACATTGATGATTGAATCAAAATGTTTCGTTAAACGTTCGCTTGTTAATATTCCTTGTTCAGTAGGCTTAAAACGCTTTTCTTCTAATTTAACATAATCACGCTTTTTAAGTGTATCTAAAATAGTTGCATATGTAGAAGGTCGACCAATTCCAAGCTCTTCAAGTGCTTTAACGAGTGTTGCTTCACTATAACGTGCAGGTGGTTGTGTAAAGTGCTGTGACTTATTCACTGCTTTTTGGATATATGTTTTCCCTTCTTCCATCATTGGAAGAAGTTCATCTTTAATACTTTCATATTTCCCATATACACGTAGGTAACCATCGAATGTTTGAACGACACCTTTAGCAGTGTAGCAAAGACTTCCACTCTCTAATTTAACAGTTGTATTATCTGTTATTGCAGGCATCATCAATGCTGCCACAGTTCGTGCCCATATTAGGCTATATAATTTTAATTCATCCTTCTCAAGATACTGAGCTGCTTTTTCTGGTGTAACATGCACATTAGTCGGACGAATCCCCTCATGTGCATCTTGTGTATTTTCGCTTTTCACTTTTCTTTGTTTTGGCGCTTTGGCACAGTATTCTTTTCCAAATTCAGTATTGATATATGATTTTAAATCATCAATAAAAATTGGTGAAAGACGTGTTGAATCGGTACGCATATATGTAATAAGACCTGTAACTTCTCCATCTACTTCCATACCTTCATATAACTTTTGAGCTACGAGCATCGTTTTTCTCGCAGAAAAACCAAGTTTGTTTGCAGCTTCTTGCTGAAGTGTTGATGTGATAAAAGGAGGTTTCGCTTCACGTTTCCCTGGCTTAGTTACAAGTGAAGAAACAATATATTCACTTCCACCTTGTTTTAATGCTGCATCAACTTCTGACTCAGTTTTAAATTCAGCTTTCTTTTTTGCAACATGAGTCAGTTCAGCACGAAGTAGTGATTTCCCTACTTGAAAATCACTATTCACTTTCCAATATTCTTCAGGCACAAAAACTTGAATTTCCCCTTCTCGTTCAACAATCAATTTTAAAGCAACTGACTGTACGCGTCCAGCACTTTGGCTCTGAATTTTCTTTTTCAAAAGACTACTTAAACGGAAACCAATAATTCTATCAAGCATTCTACGAGTTTCTTGTGAGTGAACAAGATTCATATCAAGTTGCGTCGGTGCATCAATTGCTTGCAAAACGGCCTGCTTTGTAATTTCTCGAAAAATAATACGACTCGTTTTAGACGCTTCTAAATCCAGTACTTGTTCCAAATGCCAACCTATTGCTTCTCCCTCGCGGTCAGGATCGGTTGCGATATATATATGGTCAGCATTCTTAACAGCTTTTTTCAATTCTGTAATGACTTTGCTCTTTCCTGTCATTGTTTTATACACAGGTGAAAATGTATCATCTACATCTATTCCTAATCCATATTTCCCTGATGTTGCTAAATCTCGCACATGTCCAACTGATGAAAGTACCGTAAAATCTTTTCCGAGATATTTTTCAATCGTTTTTGATTTTGAAGGTGACTCCACAATAACCACATTTTTGGTCATCTTCTGTCCTCCTAATATTCTTTTCTGATATATATAATACACTATTTTTTGTTAAAAGTAAAAAAGCAGCTTTTATGCTGCTTTTACTTTTATAATCCGTGTGTGCAATTCTGCAACCACCAATTACCCCTACGTATATTATACATAATTTTTATCTGTTTTATTTAAAAAGGAAGTTTTCCGACCTCATTTTGTAAAAGTGGTCGGAAAACTTCCCCTCATTACATTATATACGAGCAACTTTCTGTTAAATTTGTTAAAAATAACTTAGTAGTCGACAAGACAAAAATATCATTTGCTTCCTCAAATTTAAGAATAAGTTGTTCTTTATTTCGCGTAAACCAATATTGTAATAACGTTGACATCTCTTTTATGTTATAGTATTGATTTTCTAAATACCAATTTAAATAATTATCATATTCTTTTTTATCCAATTGCATCACGCACTTGATAACATTTTTAAACTTTTCATCGTTTTTACTTTCAGCAAGTGATTGTAACAATTTATATCCCAGATATCTTCTGTTATCTTTTCCTGATGGTAATTCATAGAGCATTTCGTAAATTTCAGCGGCTTTTTCATAATTGCCATCACAATAATAAAAGCCTGCAATACGTTCATTTCGTCGCATATTAATACAAAATTCTAAAAAAGTTGAAAACCCTGTTGAAATTTCTTTGCTTTCAAGTGGCTGAAACATTTTAGCATATTCAGCATTAATACTTGATGATTGAAAATTAAAATCTTTCATACTATCAAATGTAAACATTTTTTCTATTACAAAAATAATTTGAATTGTCTGCTTAATAGCTTTAGTTAATTTCACATTTTTCAAAAGTTGATTCAGATAGTTATTGATATACTCTCCTTTTTGACTAATAATGATTGATAATTCGTACATTGCAAATAAATTTTTTGCTGTGACATATTCTTCTCGTTCATTTATCATATTTAAAAGTTCTTGAAATAACTCTTCAAGTGCACTTTCTCCCAGACATTTAGCAAATATCGATATGATGATGTCAAAGCAACCTTCAACTTCACCACTTAGTATATTATTTAATTGTTTTGGTGAAAGTCCCATCTCTTGTGCAACTTGCTTTCGATGTAAATTATTATCAAAGCAATAATCTGATACTAATTCATCACATTTACTAAAAACCTTATACATTTATATCACCTCAATCGTATATTAGTAATATTATTATATATTTTTTAACTATAAATTGTCAAAGGGTGATTAAATGAATTATTATAATGTCACAATATTTTCACTGAAAATTAACTACTTTATATATTTTTTATCATATATTGTCATTTTTTCTTCTAAATATTTTTCAATATCTTGTAGATCTTCAATTTCCTTTTTTATAATTTCATAATG
>JBOFHN010000099.1:0-4172 GCA_051649665.1 Culicoidibacterales bacterium | reverse complement strand
AAGGAGTAAACAGGCAGATACGGCAAGTAGTTTTTCAAAATTACTAGAAGACTAAAGAAGTAAGCATTAAAACAGCAATTACTTAACTTATATGATATAATACCTCCTTGTACAGGAGGTATTATTAATGAATTATATTACAATATTTTTAGCACTAGTTGTAGCACTTGAGCATATATATATTTTAGTACTTGAAATGTTTTTAGCAGATACAGAACGTGCATCGAATGCATTTTCAATCGACTTGGCTTTTTTAAAACAAAAAGAATCAAAAATTATGATGGCAAATCAGGGGCTATATAATGGCTTTTTAGCTGCAGGAATTATTTTTGGATTGTTCATTGTTCCAGAAAATGCACGTTTGATGGTAACATTATTTTTCCTTGGTTGTGTTATCGTAGCAGCAGTATATGGTGCAATGAGTGCAACAAAGAAAATTTTATTAATACAAGGATTACCGGCGATTATTTCTTTTGTCTGCTGTATCTATTTTTTGTAGGTAATTAACTCATAAAGAAGCATCTAGAGACGAATTGATAATGATTTGATTAAGAGACTATTATAAGGAAACTGAAAAAATACAAATCGACCTGAGAAAGATAGTAAAGGACCTAGGGATAAACTTTGAGAAGTAGGATATGAAGAAATTAATATTACTGGGAGAAAATCTAAGTGATAAAATTAAGGAGTTAAATAGTCGTTTGCAATATAGTGAATATATATTTTTTATTTATAAGAGTTTAGGTTTTGACTTAAACTCTTTTTTTGTTTGAAAATGAGCGAAATAATGTTAAACTTATGGTGTAAGTTTTAGAGTAGGAGGATTATGTAAAATGAAGTCGTATTTTGAAAAAGAGTATCGTAAGCACCACATATTTCAAGGAGTTGCTCTTGGAATTATTGTGATTATATTGATTGTAAAATTTGGAATGAAATAGGTGTAATAATATTATTATAGGAGTAGAGCAAAATATGGATAAAATAAAAAAAATACACTACGGTGTTGATATTGTATTGACGATTATCATCATCGTATTACTACTCGGTAGTTGTCAAGCACCACAACAAAATCATATAAAGATTGAAACATATAGTGAAAGAAAATCAAATGACCCTAATGATTGGAAAAAAGAAGCTGAAGAATCAAATCAAATCGTTGCTGCTTTTACAGATCTCACGAATAAAGTTGAACCGGAGGATTTATGCCGACCAAAATATCAAAATGAAATTGACCAAATGGGAATTCGATTTATTAATGCAGGGAATAAAGGAAATAAATTGATTTATACGGGAGATGGGAATCTTTTTCCGAATTATAAACAATATACAGAGTATTTCAATCAGAATATTGAAATTGGAAATCAAATAAGAAGTTTATCGAACGCAATTAAAGATGGAAAATATCGTGATGCAATTCAAAATTTATCATCAATTATTGAGCAATTTGATAAGATGGAGGTTGTTTAGTGATGAAAAAATTCCAAAAACGAATATTCCAATTCATTCTTTTAACTTTAGTTGGTGCAGTGACGCTTTCACTTATTCCACAAGCATCATGGCTGGCACTCAGACAAATGACACTTTTTTCACAATATGGAAATGCAGCTGTGAATCATATGAAAAAGTTGACGGAACAAGATGTTAAACCGCAACAATTTTCGCAACCAGAAATTGCATTTTCTGAACAGCCTGCACAATTAGAAACAGGAAAAAAGAAAAATGATGATGCAGAAACAGTTGTTGAAAAAGCGCGTCAAAATGGATACAGTGAAGTTGAATCAAAGCGTACATCAACATCAACAACATTTGATAAAGGAAATGGTGAGGAAGTTGTTATTGTTTCAAGTAGTGAAATCAACTACAAAGACAAAGATGGGAAAATGGTTCCAGTTGATACTGAAATCAGAGAACAAAATGGACAATTAGCAACAGCTTCAACTGAGAATCTATTTTCAACTGCGAAGGAACTGAATCAAGGAATCAGTTTTGGAAAACAAGAAGAGCAGTTTCAATTCACACCTGAGAAAGAAGCAATAGTTAAAAAAGTTGAAAATAATACAATTACATATACTACAAAAGGTGAAACATTGTCGTTCATTACTATTGATGCATCAAATAGCGGTTATACATTACAGGAAATGATAAAATTAAAAGATACGTATGAAGCTACTTATACATTAAAAACAAGTCTGAAGCCAGAACTCAGTGAAAATAAACAACGTATTGTACTCACGAAAGATGGAAAACAACTCCATATAATTGGACTTCCACATGTTGAAGATACACAAGGACATCTTCCTGAGGTGACAGGTGGATATCAACTTGAGGAAAAAGGAAATGGTCAATGGAAAATTCACCTTCACCTTAAACTTTCGCGACTTGAGGGAATGATAAAAGGAAGTATGCCAGGTGTACAAAAATTCGCAACAAATGAAGGATTTGTTGCGAATGTATCACTGCCAGTAATGAAGATATTACCACAGGGCCAAGTGAAAATGTATGGAATTCGCCAAGTGTCAGATCCGAACTATTCATATGGACCAGTTGCGGAAGTACAAGCGGCAGGAGGACAAGCAGGAGGACCTGAGGATCGAATGATTGTTGGTCAAGATGATACTGGAATTATTACAGGTCTTGTTAACTGGTCAACACGCTCAAATAAAGCATTAATCCGCTTTGATCTTCAAGGACAATCGTGGAAAGATTATATCGGGAGCGATCAGGAATTAGTTTCAGCAAATTTAAAGATGAATGTTCGAACACACAATACAGTCGTTCCAGCTGCCAAGACAGGTATACTTACAACTGTTAATAGAATTACAACCGATTATGGAAATCCAGCAAGAACATCATGGAATTCATTTTATAAACAAAATGTTGGACAAGAAGCAGTCAGTGAAGTACTTGTAAAACGACTTGAAACAGGTTTAACTGAATTTGCATCATTCGATATTCAAAATGCTATTACAGCGTGGATGGCAGGTCAACCTGATTATGGACTTATTTTAGGAACCGATGCTGGACGAGGAACATATGCGCAATTTTATATGAATCATCTTGCATCAAATGGAGCTTCACGTCCATATCTTGAATTAACAACAAAAAAGAAAGGACCAGTGCCACTTGATTTATCACTTGATCAAACAACATTAAAAGCACGTGCTTTTTCATCAAGTGATAATAATGGGACATTACTTTTCCAAGCACTTGGATTTGATGGTGTCGTCCGTCCAGGAGCGACGGTTGATTACCGAATTGTTGAAGAAAATGATAAATCAAAAGTAATCTTTGAAGGAAATGCTCAAGGAATTGGTGCCAACCGTGTATTCCCATACTACACCAAAGACTTTTATCCACTTCAACCAAAGTGGCAAAACTATTACAAACTCGAAAGCAATTGGCAAGGAGCACAGATGGTTGCCGCCGACAAGTTTCAAAAAGATAAGTTATACCGCATTCAATATAAAACCAAAGCAGTGATAGATGGAAAAGAAAGTATAACTGATTGGAAAGATAATGATACATTCCAAACATACAGTGTTCGAAGTTTTGACCGATTACCTCGATTGCTTGCTTATTATGGCGTTGAAGACAATGCACTCGGTTTTCGAATTGATAATCATTTATACGACTATCTCCTCATGGAAAAAAATGAAATATTTATTCGGAATCCCAAAAAGAATGGTGGAAGTGCCTATTCACCTGATCCACTCAGTGATGAAGATAAACGACGTATTGATGGAAGTTTAATGGGGAGAGGGAAACACTGTAAATTTGGATTTGAGCCGATTACAATGAATACAGGAAACTGGTTCTATTCAACACGAGATATTGAATTTTATGAATACGGAGAAAGAATTGCTTTTGAAAGAAATTACAATTCACTTGCAGGTGGAATTGATAGTATGATTGGTCGAAATTGGTCATTTGCTCCATTTGCTGATCTTGGTTTGTACAGTACAAAAGCAGAAATTAAACTCGGTGATGGAAATCTACTTACATTTGACCAAAATGCTGATGGAACGTATAAATCACCACAGAATACATACGAAACACTCACACGTGTTCAAATTGGAGAAAGTACATTTACAGAAGATAATAATTATTATGATGCAGAAGCAACACCAATTCGAACTGAAACCAAACTTCCAAAGTATCAATTTATTATGAAA
>JBOFHN010000098.1:0-1528 GCA_051649665.1 Culicoidibacterales bacterium | reverse complement strand
CTTCCAAAAGATGCATATAAATCAGGACTCATCACAACAACTTACAATGAAGAAACACATCAAGTAGTAGTGAAAGCTCCACCACTTCGAAGTCTGACAGCGAAACCAAAACGTCTTGTTGGTGGACACGGAGCATGTCCAGGATGTGGGATTTTCCCAGGACTTGAACTTTTCTTTAAAGGAATTGAAGGAGACATTGTCTTTGTTAACCAAACAGGATGTGCATATGTTGTTACAAATGGATATCCATATTCAGCATATAATCAACATTACGTACACAACCTTTTCCAAAGTGGTCCAGCGACAATTTCAGGGATTGCTGAAGCAATTTTCTCAATGAAAGAGCGTGGACAAATGAAGTTTGATGACGATGCAACATTCGTCATGATTTCAGGAGATGGTGGAATGGACATCGGTATGGGTTCTGCAATCGGAACAGCACTCCGTGGACACAAAGTCATCCTTCTTGAATACGATAACCAAGGGTATATGAATACAGGAGCACAAATGTCTTATTCAACACCAATTGGGAACCGTACAGCAACAACAAATATTGGTAAACTCCGTGTTGGGAAACAATACCAACATAAAGATACAGCGATGATTATGGCAGGAACACATATGCCATACATCTTTACTGGAAGTGAAGCATTCCCAGAAGACCTCGTGAAAAAAGGTGCAAAAGCACATTGGTATGCCAAACACGTAGGTCCTGTATATGGTAAAATCCTAATCGCTTGTCCACTTAACTGGAAATCAGCTGATAAAGATGGAACAAATGTTGTTAAAGCAGCAACAGATTCTTGCTTCTTCCCAATTTATGAAATTGAGCAAGGAATTACGAAGATTACGTATAATCCAGAAGATAAGAATAAAAAAATTGATATTGAAGAATGGCTTAAATACATGGGGAAAACAACACACTTGTTGAAACCAGAAAATAGCCATATGTTAGAAGAAATGCGCCATGAAATTGAACGTCGTTGGGAACGTATCAAAGCAATGGATGCAAGTGAAGTGTTGTAATAAATTTAGCCCACGTATATATTTACGTGGGGTTTTAATTATTTGTAAACATATTGTTTCTTAGTAAATTGAAAAGAGATTTAATTTTGAATATAATATTTGATAAATAAAACAAATAATAATTATTATTACATATAATTATTTGCATAAATGTCAAAAACGTGATATTGTTTTTATAAAAGATGTATATGATTATAGTGTGAGGTATTTTATGACTATTAAAAAGGATGTTACTGTATATAAACTGAAAAAAAAATATAATAATATTGAGAATGTAATAAATGCGCTAAGTTTAGTTTTATTAGGAGAAAATAATACTGATAGTGATGTACTAGAAATTAGTAAACATATTGCAAAACCTGATGCTAATGTAATTGATCCTAATAAATATATACATAACGAAAAGTTAAATAGTGAATGGAAAGCCCTCTTCTTATATAAAACAGAAATAGAAACGTGTTTAGAAGATTTTTATGGTAAAAAAAGTAAAAATTTTAATTGG
>JBOFHN010000097.1:0-35864 GCA_051649665.1 Culicoidibacterales bacterium | reverse complement strand
ATTGTTTGTCCTAAGCTTTAGCTTGCTAGCTTTACTTATTACTTTTTTATTTGAATTAACGTGATTGTTTTTCACTGTGTTTAGTTTTCAAAGAACTCTTCGTCTCTCTCCTGAGCGACTTTATCAGTTTATCATACCTTGTTGCTTCTTGTCAATACTTTTTTTATCTTTTTTATTTTTATTTTTCAAGAGTCGATTCCACTGATGTTTTCAGTAAGAATGAAAGTGGAATTCATGTTAGAATTCCACTTTCTTCTATTATATATAACTTATTTTAAATGTCCATTGGGATGAAGTGTTCGCCACAAGTAATGACTCGCAATCATATCGTTTAAATCATACTTTGGTTTCCATCCGAGAACTTCATACGCTTTTGTTGCATTTGCAACAATTCGCGCAGGATCACCTGGACGTCGTTCGACAAATACTTTGTTAACAGGTTTCTCAATAACCTTTTCTGTAGCATCTACAACTTCTTTTACTGAATATCCACTTCCTGAACCAAGATTGAGTAAAATTGATTCATTCTTTTCAACAGAATGTTTCAATCCTAAATAATGTGCTTCTGCAAGATCGACAACATGAATATAATCTCGAATACATGTCCCGTCTGGAGTTGGGTAGTCAGTTCCGAAAATTTTCAGTTGTTCTGAAATTCCAAGTACGTTGTTTACTGCATTCGGAATAATATGTGTAGGGACCGCAACTGATTGACCATTGTTTCCATTTAAATCCGCTCCAGCTACATTAAAATATCTTAAGATAACATGATTTAGTCCGTATGCTCGACAAAATGCTTGAATCATTTTTTCTCCATCGAGTTTCGTTTGTGCATATGTATTAATTGGTGCTGTTTGCGATTGTTCATCGTAGCTTTCTAAACCACCATCACCATAAACTGATGCTGTTGAAGAAAAAACAAAAGTTTTCACTCCATTGTCAACTACTATTTTGAGCAATTCATTTAATTGATGAATGTTGTGATAATAATATTTATGTGGATCTACTGCACTTTCAGCAACTGATATTTTACCAGCAAAATGCATTACAGCTTCAATTTCTTGTTCTTTAATAATTCTGGTTACAAGTTCTCTATCATCGCAGCTTCCTTGTATGAATAACGCTCGGCTATCTACTGCATCTTGATTTCCAGTTGATAAGTCATCTAAAACAACCACTTTTTCTCCTGCATCAAGTAATACTTTTATTGTGTGTGAACCTATGTATCCAGCTCCACCAGGTACCAATATATTCATTGTATTTCGCCTCCTTTGCCAATTATAGCACACTCATTTTCCTAAACAAAATTTACTAAATAATTCATCAAGCAAACCATCTTTAGATATACTTCCTGTTATTTCTCCCAAATATGACCACGCTTCTGTTAGAGGAACAATCAATAAATCTAATCCATCACCTAAAAGTGCATTCTGAATTGTATCTTGAATTGCTTGTTCACTTTGTTGCAACAACGCTACTTGTCGTTCATTCGCAAGTATTTGGTTTTTAGCAGATGTTTCTAAAAATTCTGGATAAAGAAAACTCAAGCGTTCAACTAATTCTGTCTTCCCTTCGTTTTCTTTCGCTGAAAAAATAAGTCCATCAGTAAACACATGCTCTAGTCCACGATTTTGATCTGATTTATTTAATAGTGTAATAACCTTTTTTTCATTCATCAAGTTTTGAAGTTGTTCATCTTCTTCTGTAAATCCTTCATTCTGCGAAAGAACAAATAAAACAAGTTCAGCTTCCTCGATTGCTTTTTTCGAGCGTTCAACACCTATCTTTTCAACAACATCATCCGTTTCTCTTATTCCCGCCGTATCAACAAGTTGCAATTTAAATGGCCCTAAACGCAAAGACCCTTCTACAATATCACGTGTCGTTCCGGCTATTTCAGTTACAATTGCCTTGTTTTCTTCAAGTAACATGTTCAAAATACTCGATTTACCCACATTCGGACGACCAACAAGCGCAACTTTAATTCCATCATTAACTTTTTTTCCACCTTGTGCCCTTTGAATCAAGTCGTGAAGTTGATTCTGAAAAGTAATGAGTGGTTCTAAAATTTTGGTTTGTGTCATCTCCTCAACGTCATCATATTCTGGATAATCAATATTAACTTCTATTGTTGCAATGATTGATAAGACCTGTTCCTGCAATTGTAAAATTTCTTTACTTAACCGTCCTTCTAAATTCGCATTCGCCAATCGAAGCGTTTGTCTGCTTTCTGCTTCAATCACTCCCATCACCGCTTCCGCCTGCGTCAAATCAATTCGACCATTTAAAAAAGCACGCTTCGTAAATTCACCCGCTTCTGCTTTACGAGCTCCACATTTTTGAAGAAGTTCATATATTTCAAACATCACGCGAATTCCACCATGACAAGAAATTTCAACTACCGGCTCTTTTGTATACGTTCGCGGTGGAAGAAATACGCTGAGCAATACCTCATCGATAATCGTATCGTCTAAATCATGAATTTTACCATATGCGATTGTATGACTTTTCATCATCGACACTTTCTGTTTGCTGCGAAAAACAGAATCAGCAATTTTTACAGCCTCATCACCACTCATACGCACCATGTGGATTGCAGCTTCGCCTATCGCAGTTGATATTCCAACTATTGTATTACTCATCATTTTCCCTCCTTATTAAATCTTTATTTATTATAACAAAATTACACAGTGCTGTATAGAGAGGTACATATTCAAAAATAGAACTCGAAAACTTTTCGAGTTCTATTGCTTTACAATATGTTATTTTTTATTTTGATTTGCCAACCCTGCTGTTATAAGACCTTTAAATAAAGGATGCGCCTTCAATGGCCTTGATAAAAATTCCGGATGGAATTGACAAGCGACAAACCATGGATGATCTGCAAGTTCAATAATTTCACACAGTCCTGTTTGTGGATTTGTCGCAGCAAATGTTAATCCTGCATCTTCCAAAACTTTTTTGTATGTATTATTAAATTCATAACGGTGACGATGACGTTCTGAAATCTTTGTTTTCCCATAAGCTTGGGCTACTTTTGTTCCTTTTTCAATATCACATTCATAAGCTCCAAGACGAAGTGTTCCTCCGAGTGAAATTCCTACGTATTGTTCTGGTAAGTAGTCTATGACTGGTGCTGACGTGTTTTCATTAATTTCTGTAGAATTCGCATCAGTAAGTCCGGCAACATTTCGTGCATATTCAATAATTGCAAGTTGCATACCGTAACAAATACCAAAAAATGGAAGATTGTTTTCACGTGCATATTTAATTGCTGCCAGTTTTCCATCAACTCCTCGTACACCAAAACCACCTGGTACAAGAAGCGCATCGACTGTTTTTAAAATTTCAACAATTTCTTCTCCTGATTTTTCTTCACTATTCACCCAAATAATTTCAACGCTTGCATCATTAGCATAGCCCGCATGACGTAAACTTTCAGCAACTGAAAGATAAGCATCTTGTAATTCTACGTATTTCCCAACAAGTGCAACACGCACTTGCTTTTCAAGATGCTTCACACGATAAACAAGATTTTCCCATTCAGTAATATCAAGTGATTTATGATTGAGATGTAATTGATCCATAACAATTTTATCAAGCTCTTGATCGCGCATTTTCAAAGGTACGTCGTATAAATGCTCAGCATCTACCGATTCAATAACATTACGAACGGGAACATTACAAAATTGTGAAATTTTTTCTTTCAATCCAGTTTCTACTTCAAACTCTGAACGAAGGACAATTACATCAGGTTGAATCCCAAGTGAACGTAGTTCCTTCACACTATGTTGCGTAGGTTTTGTTTTCATTTCTTTGGCCACTCGGATGTATGGAAGTAATGTCGTGTGGATAAACATTACATTTTCACTTCCAAGTTCTTGACGAAGTTGGCGAATTGTTTCAAGAAAAGGAAGTGATTCAATATCACCAACTGTACCGCCAATTTCCGTAATAACGACATCAGCATTACTTTCTATTCCCGCAGTATATACTTTATTTTTTATTTCATTTGTAATATGGGGAATAACTTGAACAGTACCACCCATATAGTCACCGCGGCGTTCTTTTTCAAGTACAGCTGAATAAATTTTCCCTGTTGTAATACTACTGTTTTTAGTTAAATTCACATCGATGAAACGTTCATAATGTCCTAAATCAAGATCCGTTTCTCCACCATCTTCAGTAACGTATACTTCACCATGTTGATATGGTGACATCGTCCCTGGATCAATATTAATATACGGATCGAACTTTTGACTAAACACTTGATATCCTCGCTGTTTAAGGAGTAAACCAAGCGATGCTGCAACAATCCCCTTCCCGAGTGATGATACAACACCACCCGTTACAAATACATATTTTACTTTTGACATATATAAACCTCCTGTTTTACAGCTATTATTTTAAAAATAAAAAGCCCCCTAATCATGTTAGGGGGAAATGAGTGAGCCCAAGAATATAGTATCATATTTATAAGCAAATGCCAACAGTTTTATTTAGATAAATAAAAAATGCGCCTTGCGGCGCATAAAATTATTTCGCGATTTCTACGAAATATTTAAGTGTACGGATAAGTTGGTTTGTATATGATGCTTCATTGTCATACCAAGATACTGTTTTAACAAGTGATTTTCCACCACCAAGTTCAGTAACTTTAGTTTGTGTTGCATCAAAGAGTGAACCAAATTCACATCCGATAATGTCTGTTGATACTAAATCTTCTTCAGTATAACCGAATGATTCGTTCGCTGCTGCTTTCATAGCTGCATTAATTTCAGCTGCAGTTGGTGCTCCCGAAACAACTGAAACAAGTTCAGTGATTGATCCAGTGATTACTGGTACACGTTGTGCTGCTCCATCAAGTTTTCCAGCAAGTTCTGGAATAACAAGACCGATTGCTTTCGCTGCTCCTGTAGTATTTGGAACAATGTTCGCTGCTGCTGCACGAGCACGACGAAGGTCACCTTTTGCATGTGGTGCATCAAGTGTATTTTGATCGTTAGTGTAAGCATGAATTGTTGTCATGAATCCTTTTTCTACTGTCCAAGTGTTATTTACAACTTGTGCCATTGGCGCAAGACAGTTAGTTGTACATGAAGCTCCTGAAATAACTGTTTCAGTTCCATCAAGAATGTCATGGTTAACATTGTAAACAACTGTTTTAATATCACCAGTTGCAGGTGCTGAAATAACAACTTTTTTAGCTCCCGCTTTAAGGTGAAGTTCAGCTTTTTCTTTGTCAGTGAAGAATCCAGTACACTCAAGTACTACATCTACACCAAGTTCTCCCCAAGGAAGGTCTGCTGGATTTTTTTCAGCATAGATTTTAGTTTCATGTCCATTAACAACAACACCATTTGCCGTTGCTGAAACTTCTGCATTGAAACGTCCTTGTGCTGAATCATATTTTAAAAGATGTGTAAGTGTTTTTGCATCTGTTAAATCGTTGATTGCCACAACTTCAAATTCTGAATTTCCGTTCATGAGACGGAATGCAAGACGTCCAATACGTCCAAAACCATTAATAGCTACTTTTACTGCCATTCTGATTCCTCCAATATAATTAAATTTAGGGAATTCCCTATCCAACATATCATATCACTTTTCACATCATTTTACAAGATATCAAGTTTCTTTTTCCTCATTTTCATAACCATTCTTTATTTCTCTTTCTATTTTTGTTATAATGGAAAAAATATTGGAGGAAAATTTATGACAATACCTTACGTTATTGAACAAACACAACATGGTGAACGAAGTTATGATATATATTCTCGTTTATTAAAAGACCGAATCATTATGCTTACCGGTGAAGTCAACGACCACATGGCTGATGTGATTATTGCACAATTACTCTTCCTCGCTGCCGACGATGAAACTAAAGACATCCAAATTTACATCAATTCACCAGGAGGCTCGATTAGTTCAGGACTCGCAATATACGATACAATGCAGTTTATCAAACCCGATGTTCAAACTATTTGTGTTGGAATGGCTGCGAGCATGGGCGCATTTTTACTTGCCGCTGGGACAAAAGGAAAACGTGCAATCTTACCACATGCAGAAGTAATGATTCACCAACCACTCGGCGGAGCTTCTGGACAAGCAAGTGACGTTGTCATTGCGGCTCGTCGACTCGAAGAAAAGAAAAAACTTCTCAATCAAATGCTCGCTCAAAACACAGGACAACCACTAAAACAAATTGAAAAAGATACAGACCGCGATACATGGCTTGATGCACAATCGGCGCTCAAGTACGGTATTGTTGATTATATCGTTACATCAAAAGAAAATAAATAATTTCTATACAAATCAATAAAATCCCAATAACAGGCCAGCCTGTTATTGGGATTTTATTTTTAAACACATATATTCTAAAAGAAAAAAGAGAAAATCGAAGCGCCAATCACCGTAATAAGTCCTGCAATTGCTATCGAGAGACTGCTCATCGCACCTTCAATCTTTCCAATCTCAATCGCTTTAGCCGTCCCTATCGCATGAGATGAAGTTCCAAGTGCAACCCCTTTTGCAATTGGATGATGGATGCGAAACAATTTAAAAACACCTTCAGCAATCACGTTCCCTAAAATACCGGTGATAATAATAACCGCCACCGTGATTGTAACCATTCCACCAATCTTTTCTGAAACACCAATACCAATTGCTGTTGTAATTGATTTTGGCAAAAGGGTTACATATTGTTGGTGATTTAAGTGAAAGATAATTGCCATCACCAAAATTGAAATAAGTCCTGTTAATGTTCCCGCAAAAATCCCGATAATAATTGCTGTAACATTTTTCTTTAAAAGCTCCAACTCTTCATAAAGAGGAATTGCAAGACAGATTGTTGCCATTGTTAATAAATAACTGATATGACTTGCTCCCTTGTTATACGTCTCATAGTCAATCCCTGTCAGCCATAAAAAAATAATAACGAAAATAATAGCGAGTAACAAAGGATTAAGTAGTGCCACTTTAAATTTCTTATTCAAAAATGCACCTATTTGATATCCCACCAGACTAATTAAAACACCGATGAAAACCGAACTACTCAGCAACTCTTTCATTTTCTTTTCCCTCCTTTCGAATAACAAACCATTGTGTTGTTCTTCCTGCTGCAACCATAACGATAACTGTTGAAATAACTGTTATCAGCGTTACTTGAATTAAAATAACTTGAATGCTCTGCCAAGATACAATAAGTCCTACCGCTGCAGGAATAAACATCACCGGCATAATTTCAATTAAAAAATAACCCGTTTCTTTCACCTGATCAAGTTTCAACAATTTCGTCGTTAGCAAAATAAACAATATGACCAACCCATATATACTTGCCGGCACTGGGAATGGAACAACTTTACTCAACACTTCGCCGATGAACGCAATAGTAAGAAGAATGCTAAATTGTTTTAAGTATTTCATTTTATCCCTACTTTCATATATAAACAACAAACGAGCAACTCATCGTTGCTCAATTCATTATTCTATCTGTATACTATTTACTCTGTTAATATTATACCGTATGTTCGTTTGACATTACAAGGATTCAAAATGTTTTTGTGTACAATTGTCATCACTTCATACTTTTGATTAAACAAAATCCCAATAGGAGTTTCATAAACTCTCATTGGGATTTATTTCTTCACTTATAGAAAATCGTACATCTACTTTTGCTTTTGTATTTCTAAAATATAATACTCTCCCTCATAGCGATTAGACAATTCTAGTTGTAAATGTTCAGCCAGTGTTTTTGCGATTTCAAGTCCAAGTTGCGTCCCTGAATGAACATTTTCAGAAACTACATTTTTAAATGTAAGCATCTCTCCAACTATAATTTCTATTGTTGTACCTTGTTTTGCATATCTGCTCATATTTTGAAAAATAGTACTTAAAATGAGCATGAAACTATCTTCATCTATTTTCCATTCAAGTGGACTTAATCGTGTTTTAACAGCCAACTGCTGTTTTGTAAATATAGCTTCCCACTGCGTAAGACACGATTCTACGATTTCAGTCACATTATGTGTTTGTAATTCAAATAATGTCCGCCTTGTAAATATTTGTAGTGACAGTTTAGCCGTTTCCGAAATGCGTGCAAGATTTTGTTCAATTATCTGTTTGCTATATTCATAATCAGCATACTCAGCAACTTTGTGTTGATGCAAATCAATTGTACTTTGAATCACAGCGACCGGCGTCTTTAATTCATGTGCAAGAGAAGTCGCAAATGATTGTCGCGATTCAATAAATTGCGAAAGCGTCAAATCAAGACTATTTAATCTACGCGCCAAAATAGCAAATTCGTCCGTCCCTTTGACAGTCAACATTTTTCCAAATTCGAATTGTACAAGTTGATTTATTTTTTCTTCAATTTTTTGGAGGGGTTGAACAATTGATTTCATCAAAAAATATATTGCGACAGCATCTATAATGAGTAATAAGACAAACGAAACGACAAGAAGTTTCATGATCAGTTTCATGAATTTATCAATAGTTTGTTCATTCACTTGTATGATAATATCATGATTAGCACTCGTTTCGATTTTATATGCTGTATCACTCACTTTTTCATAACCTACAACATACGCAATTGTTTCTGGTCGAAACGCTTCAAAACCTCTGATTTTTTTCGGTGTCATCACTTGATAACCTGCATCACTACCAAATTTCACCACTTCAAAAACATTCGTTTGATTTTCAACTTCAATCTTTAAATGTGATTCAATTTCTGACATCTCGTTATTAATATATATATTTTGCGTAATCGGAAAAAAACTAATCATCATCATTCCAAATATGAATATAACAATAGCATTGACAATCAACACTTTATTCCTGACTTTCATACACATATCCTACTTTCGCTTTTGTTTGAATACACGTTGCATCCTCACCTAATTTTTTCCGGATTCGCTTAATAGTGAAATCAACATTTCGCTCATCTACTTCTGAGTCACTCCCCCAAGTTTTATCCACAATTTCCACCTTCGAACAATAACGACCCTTATTGCTGTATAAAAAACGAAAAAGTCGATATTCAAGTCGTGTTAAGCCAACGGATTTCCCATTAATCACTACGTCACACTTTTCATCATCCACAGTAATTCGCTGACTTCCAACATCACCTGCTACTCGAACAATCAGACGCTCCAGCTTCTTCATCAAAACGGCAAAACTCAGTGGTTTAACCCAGAAGTCTTCTATCGGATACGTAAAACCTTTTAATTGATCTTTGTCCGAATCAAGTGCACTTAAAATAACTGTTGGAATTTTCACTTGTTCAAGCTGACAAAACTCAAGCACTTCAAACCCAGTTGTTTTAGGCATAATGATATCCAATAACATTAAATCTATCGTTTCTTCAACGAGTGTCTGAATTGCACTATCTCCATCAAATACTTGAATCGGTGTATGCCCAAGCATTTTCACGACCGTAGCAACAAGATCATTAATAGGCTTTTCATCTTCGGCGATTAAAATTTTCATATGCAACTCCTTAGTTTTGATTATTTCCTTTTTAATTTCAGCATAAACATGTGGTCATTTTGTGACAAAAAAAGACCACTTGGGTCTTTTTTATTTTACTCGAATTAATTTTTTCTCTGGTGCTACATTTAAAAAGAGTGGTACATTCTCAACTTCAACAGCACTCGCTTCAATACCAAACCATTTAGCTGGTTCTACTGTGTATTTTTTAATAAATAATTTTGTACGCATAACGAAGTTTTCCCAACCTGGAAGTTGATTTTCATTTGATAAAACTTCATCAACTAAAATGAAGCGGAAGTCCCCTACTTTTCGATTTGGCATCGTTGTATAATGACGTGCTTGGATATTGATTTCGCCTGATGCGAGCAAGTCATCAACAATTTGACGGAGATATACATTTAATTTTTGATTCACTCGGAATCCGAGATTCAAACGTAATTGTACAATATGATTTGATTCAATTGTATCAACCATATACTCCATTGTGTATGGATCATCTGTTACATTAACATTGATAAACCAGTAAACATCTGCTCTCTTAGGACGCTTATCCAATATTGAGAACATCACTTTACGTTCAACCATTCCACGATATTTACAATTTGTTAAGTATACAAGATTCGTTGCGTATTTATCACGATCTGTATCATGCATTAATTCATCAAGTTGATTTTTATAATCTGCAATATGAACATATTCGCGAAGACGCATTTTAATATAAAACCCATGAATCCAGATGTACATAACAAAGATAATAGCAAGTGCGATTAATACTGTTACATATCCACCGTGGAAAAATTTAGCTACGTTTGCCGCAAAGAAAATCGTTTCAATACTTCCAAATAAAATCGTAATGAGTAACACTACTACTTTTGGGACTTTTTTCATGATTAAGTACGATGATAATAACATTGTTGTCATCAGCATTGTCACTGTAATTGAAAGTCCGTATGCAGCTTCCATCTTTGATGATTCTCTGAAGAAAAGAACGAGTCCAGCACATCCGAACATCAACACTGTATTAATTGTAGGAATGTACATTTGTCCTTTTAAGTTCGTTGGATAAAGCACTTGCAGACGTGGAAATAAATTTAACTTTATCGCCTCACTAATCAATGTATACGAACCAGATATGAGCGCTTGCGATGCAATAATCGCTGCAAACGTCGCGACACCGACACCAATCGGTAGAAATGATACTGGCATCATTTGGAAAAATGGCGTAATACCGTGTTGACCACTCAGTGCTTGTTCATTTTGAAGAAGCCAAGCAGCTTGTCCAAGATAATTAAGAACGAGTGAAATTTTTACAAATACCCAAGTAATATAAATGTTTTTTCTTCCTGCATGACCTAAGTCAGAGTATAACGCCTCTGCACCTGTTGTCGCCAGGAACACACCACCAAGAATGAATATCCCTTGTGTATTATGTTTACCATCAACCAAAACATGAAATGCATACTTTGGATTGAGTGCTTCAAGAACACTCATATCTTGAACGATGTACATTACTCCAAATACAGCGAGCATTGAAAACCAAATTAACATCATTGGTCCAAATAGTTTTCCAACACTTTCAGTACCAAAACGTTGAATCATAAACAAGGCTGTAATAATCGCAATAACAATCGCGATAACAACACTTTGATCCATACTTGCGAAAATCGGGATGTTTCGAAGACCCTCTATCGCTGAGGTTACAGTAACCGCTGGCGTAATCATTCCATCTGCTAAAAGCGCAGCACCACCTACCATCGCTGGAATGATGAGCCACTTCGCACGTTTACGAACAAGTGTGTATAATGAGAAAATCCCACCTTCTCCGTGGTTATCCGCCCTCAATGTAATCACAACATACTTAAATGTTGTTTGAAGTGTCAACGTCCAAAAGACAAGTGAAACAGCTCCCAAGATGAAATCACGTGTATAATGACCGTGATTCCCCTCCAAGATAGCTTTCATTACATAGAGTGGTGATGTCCCTATATCACCATATATGACACCTAGAGCAACAAGTAACATTCCTGCGGTTACTTTATTAATATCATGATGCTTTGCACTACTGCTCATTTTGTATACCTCATTTTATGAATATTGTTCAAATAGAAAATTGTATTATTTTTGACTTGCTTTAATTCCACCGAGTTTAGTGTTGTTGATTTCTTTTTCAGCATTTTCTGGTTTTGAAAATTTATGTACAATATATACCGGACGATCTTTCACCTCTAAGAAAATTCGACCAATATATTCACCGATAACACCGAGGAACATCAATTGAACCCCACCCATAAAAAGAATTGCTGACATAATTGATGCCCAACCAGCTGATGTTTGCCATAAAAATTTTGAAACAATTGTATATATCATGACAACAAATCCAATAAATGCAGCAATCATACCAAGACGAGTTGCTAATTTCAAAGGAACTGTTGTTGCAGATGTAATACTATCCATTGCAAGTTTGAACATGCTTTTCCAGTTATAATGTGTAGACCCAGCTACGCGCTCCGGAC
Organism: Culicoidibacterales bacterium; assembly: GCA_051649665.1. Taxonomy (GTDB): domain Bacteria; phylum Bacillota_I; class Bacilli_A; order Culicoidibacterales; family JBOFHN01; genus JBOFHN01. The sequence goes on along the minus strand of JBOFHN010000097.1, from coordinate 23,859 downwards.
GAACAAATTCAACTTCTGCTGTTCTATAACCAACAAATGGTACAAGTACGCGAAACACACGATTTTTTTCAGGTAATGCGTTAATTTCGTCAACAACTGTTCGGTCCATCAAACGATAATTTCCAACATTTTTAGGAATTTTTACTTTCTCGTTAAACATGTTCACAACATTGTAAAATTGTGCCGCTGTAAATCGTTTTAAAAATGGATCTTTATCTCGATTTCCACGCTTAGCATTTACAACAAGATACCCTTCTTCCCATTTAGCAAGAAGTTCATGAATTAATGTTGGAGGATCTTGTAAGTCTGCATCCATAATAATCACGGCATCTCCCGTCGCATATTCAAATCCTGCAGCGACAGCTGATTCATGACCAAAATTGCGAGAAAAATCAACAATTCCTAATTTAGAATTTGTTTTTTGAATTTCATACAACTTTTCTAACGTGTCATCTTTTGATCCATCATTAATAATAATAATTTCAAAGTCATATTGACTTGCTTTGCTAATTTCATTTTCAATCGCTTCAAAAAAATAATGAACACTTTCAGATTCATTATACATTGGTGCAACAATCGATACTCTTTTTTTACTCACGTTCTAACTCCTTATTAAGCAGACAAGAGGCATACATATTTGTACGCCCGCTTGCTTATTATATATTCTTTTCTTTACGCTTTTACAATAAAACTCTCACCTGTCATCTCTACAGGCTTTTCTACACCCATAACATCGAGCATTGTAGGAATAAGGTCACAAATTGCTCCATCTTCACGAAGTGAAACACCTTGTTTGGTAACAATAACTGGAACATCACGCGTTGTATGTGCAGTCATCGGTTGCCCTTCCATCGTCGTTACTTCATCACTATTTCCGTGGTCAGCGGTAATAATTGCTACTCCACCTTTTTCAATGATTAAATCGACAACTTCTCCTAAACACTCATCAACCGCTTCAACCGCTTTTTTCGTTGGCTCAAGCATTCCTGAGTGACCAACCATATCTGGATTGGCAAAATTTAAAATAATTGCATCATATTTATCTGCTTTGATTGCTTCAACAAGTGCAGCTTTCACTTCATACGCACTCATTTCAGGTTTTAAATCATATGTTGCCACTTTTGGCGATGGAATTAAAATACGATCAGCTCCAGGGATTTCTTTTTCAACTCCACCATCGAAGAAGAATGTTACATGTGGATACTTTTCTGTTTCTGCAATACGGAGTTGTGTTAAACCGTTTGCTGCAATTACATCACCAAAAACATTTGTTAATTTTTGAAGAGCGAATGCAATTTCTGTATTTTTAACTGTATCAGCATATTTCATCATACATACAAACGTTAAGTCTTGTGGACGACGATTTGGTGTAAATGATTCATAATCTGCATTTGTTAACACCGATGCAAGTTGAATTGCACGGTCAGGACGGAAGTTTGTAAATACTACAGAATCTCCATCTTGAAGTTTTCCATCAACACCACTGTGTACAGCTGGAATTACAAATTCATCATACACACCTTCTGCATATTGTCCTTTAATATATGTAACAGCATCTTCAAAGACAGGACCGTCTCCATCAACGATTGTATTATACGCAAGTTCAACACGTTCCCAACGTTTATCACGATCCATCGCATAGTAACGTCCTGCTACTGTTGCAAGTTGACCAACACCAAGCTCTTTCATTTTAGCTTCAAGCGCAGCTACATAACGTACTGCACTATCTGGTTCAACATCGCGTCCATCTAAGAAAGCATGAACGTATACATCAGCAAAGTTCTCTTTTTTTGCAAGTTCAAGCAATGCAAATGTATGAAGCATGTGCGAATGAACACCACCATCTGATAGAAGACCATAAATATGAAGCTTCTTACCGTTTTCTTTCGCATTCTTCACTGCATGTAAAAGCTTTTCATTATCGAAAAACTCACCAGTTTCAATCATTTTATTGATAAGCGTAAGTGATTGATATACGACACGCCCAGCACCAATATTCATATGACCTACTTCACTATTTCCCATTTGTCCATCAGGGAGACCTACTCGACCACCAGCTGCATGTGCAAGTGTATGAGGATATGTCGCCCAATAACGATCAAAATTTGGTTTATGAGCTTGTTTAAATGCATTTCCGTATTCTTCATCACGAATTGCGACACCATCAAGAATACAAAGTAAATATGGGGTTTTAGTCATGTTAAGTATCTCCTTTTTATATAAAATATAATATCTCAATCCATTATACCAAAATAGAATCTATTTGTACATTTTTTATTATTTTTTTTCAAAACATGTTATACTTATGCCTTGGAGGGAAGACCCTATGTTAAAATTTAGAAAAAGTATCGTTGAATCGATAAAAATGCCCTACATTGAAAAGTATGGATTTTACGGCGCTTATTTCCGCCTTGAAACTTCGCTAAATCGAATGGAAAAAGAGGGGGATAAAGCTGAAGAACTTGCACTCGAGTATTTAAAACTTAAAAATATCATCAGTGAAAACTACGAGACAAACGTCATTTTAGAATTACGAAACATCAAGATTGAAGCCGATATTGTCGATCATGATAATAAAGTCATTTACGAAGTGAAATCAAGAAAACTGTACGAAGCGGGGAAAAGAGAAATTAAAAAGAAATGGAATTTATTTCAACATCAAAAAGAACAAACTCCTTATCAAAATTATAAATTCCACGGCATTGTCGTTACAAAAAACGAAAACGGCACACTCAAAGTTAACAACCCTAATTTATTTTTAAATTCTACCTACAATCACGCAGATCAACATGCGAGAATGCAAGAATTTTTCACGCTTGTAAACACCTATAAAAACCATCCTCAAACAAAGAAAAAACAACAAGAATATATCGCCAAGAAGAAAAGAGCCCGTTAATTCGAGCTCTTTTTAAATTTCAAGTGCATATTCCGGATGCAGTAAAAATGAGTTAAACTTCATTTCTCGCTGTATCGTTGTCTGTTCATTATGTCCTGCATATATTACGCTTTCTTCATCTTGATATCGTTGCTTAAATCGCTTTAAACTATCAACCATATCCTTCGCATTCGATCCCGGCCAATCAACACGACCAATTGTATCTTTAAAAAGAAAATCACCACTTAAAATAAATGAACCGAAGTCAAACACCGTACAACCACGACTATGACCAGGATAAATCCCTACTTTAAATTGAAAATTGCCAAGTATATACTCTTTTTCATCCTCAACAATATATGCAGGTATATCCAAGATTGTCTCATCAATCCCCATTTGTCCCGAACCGATAAAACTTAAATTTTCAATGCGATCTTTTAATATTTCATGTGTTTCTTTCGACGCCCACACATCAACTTCATGAATATCTCTAAAATACGCGACACTATAAATATGATCCTGATGTGGATGTGTTAAAAAAATTGCCTGTATTTTCAAACCAAGTTCAATAATTTTACGTTCAATTGCCTCGGGATCAAAACTTGGATCAACAATAATGGCGTTCTTTTCTTCATCATAAATAAGATACGAATTTGTAGGGAAAAAAGTATTTGATATACGTTCAACTGTGTACATAAGATCACTCCTTTTTTCATATTATACACTATTTTTTTATGACTGTCCTTTCAAACTTATACAAAAAAAAGAACTGACTTACAAATTGTAAGTCAGTTTGTTTTTTAAAACTCGGCATTCTTTGGTGTACGTGGGAATGGCACAACATCACGGATATTTTCAACACCTGTCATGTACATAACCATACGTTCAAATCCAAGACCAAACCCGGCATGTTTTACTCCACCATAGCGGCGAAGATCGAGATACCACTCAAGATCATCTTTTGGAATTCCCATTTTATCCATACGTGCTTCAAGCACATCAAGACGTTCTTCACGTTGTGAACCTCCGATAAGTTCTCCAATACCAGGAACAAGCAGGTCTGATGCTGCAACTGTTTTACCATCGTCATTCATACGCATATAGAATGCTTTGATTTCTTCTGGATAATTTTTCAAGAATACAGGTCCATCGAAAATTTTCTCAACAAGATAACGTTCATGTTCTGTTGCAAGGTCAACTCCCCAGTAAACTTCATTTTCAAAATTCGCTGTTTTAGCAGCCTCTTCAAGAAGCGTAATTGCTTCTGTATAATCAAGACGCTTAAAGTCTGAATTCGCAACTTTTGTCAATCGCTCAATCAATCCTTTATCAACAAACTGATTAAGGAACGCCATTTCATCTGGTGCATTTTCAAGTACATAGCGAATGATATATTTCACCATGTTTTCAGCAAGGTTCATATCATCTTCTAAATCAGCAAATGCAATCTCTGGTTCAATCATCCAGAATTCTGCTGCATGGCGCGTTGTATTTGAATTTTCAGCACGGAATGTCGGACCGAATGTATATACATCTCGGAATGCGAGGGCAAATGTTTCAGCCTCGAGTTGTCCTGATACTGTTAAACCCGTTTTCTTAGCAAAGAAATCTTGTTTATAATCAACTTCTCCATCTTCTGTCATCGGCACAGTAAGTGGATCAATCGTCGTTACACCAAACACTTCCCCAGCACCCTCAGCATCGCTTCCTGTAATAATTGGAGTATGAACATAAATGAATTCACGTTCACGGAAAAATTCATGAATAGCGTGTGCTACAAGCGAGCGAACTTTAAATGTTGCATAAAACAAATTTGTTCGTGGACGTAAATGTGCATTTTTACGAAGAAATTCCACCGTGTGACGTTTTGGTTGAATCGGATACGTTTCATCACACGCACCCTCAAGTACAACTCCTGTCGCCTTCAATTCAAATGGCTGCTTTGCATCCGGTGTTGCTACAAGTATACCTGTTACAGTTAGTGAACTTCCTGTCAAATATTTTGTAACAGCTTGAAAATCTTTAAGACCGTCATCATACACGACTTGTAATGTGTGGAAACTCGTTCCATCATGTAAATCAATAAAACCGAATTGCTTCTGGTCCCTATTATTACGGACCCACCCGCTCACAGTAATTTCGTTACCTAGGTAACTCTCTTTATTTCGATATAATTCACGAATAAGTACCATAATTTCACCTCTTTATAATTTATTGTTTTAATCGTACCATATTATCAGTGTATATTCAATATAAAAACTGGCTATTTCTGCCTCTTTTCAATACATTTATTCATGATTCACATGAACAAAAACCCATTTTAATTTTTAAGATTAAAACGGGTGATATTCATTAATGTTTTTGTAGCAACGCCATCAGGAGTAAAAGAGCAAAAACAATTGTCAAACCACTTATGATAAAGCACACATAATAAAATACACCTTCCGTCATAACTGGAATAAATTGATTTTGTTCTGATTTTTTAGGATAGCGTTCCTTTGAAAAAAACAGATTTTTTCGAAGCGACGTATAAACAAGTAATGTTGGAATAAATGAAATATAGTTAAAAAAGAGTACTTGTGTCGCCATCATACAGTAAAGTAAGTATGTATCTTCTTTATATATTTTACGTTCAGTTTGTAAATGATTTTTAATCATGAGCGTAACGTATATCATAAAAAATGATACAAATAAATTCACTAAAAAAGGAATCGCTGTTGGATATTGAATATATTTACTAAATTCAATACCTAACATGAGAGGGCGTGCAGCAAGATACAATCCCGCTGCACACCCTACGATGACATAGCTCATTATCAACAGTGTAAAATGCCGTTTAACACGCTTAGGTATCATGAATACTTCTGGCGTACTTTGCTTGTGCTTTATTGATTTTTTCTTGTTTTGACCCACATCATCAGCTCCTCATCCATTATCGCTTTTCTTCTACCAGTTGTTCAAATTCACTTCGAACATTTGATACTGTCAATCCTACGATAACTTGTAATGCATTTCCGTTACGCACAACACCGTGTGCTCCAAATTCTGTAAATGCTTCATTCCCTTGAACAAGTGATTCATCAATTACAGATACGCGAAGGCGTGTTGCACAACTTGTAACATCTTTAATATTTCCTGCTCCACCGAGTGCTGCAAGGAATCCTTCTGCTTGAATCGCAAAATCAGATTTCTCAATTTTTTGACCAGTTGCTGGATCAAGACCTTTTGCCTCACGGTAATCTTTTTTAGAAATAAGTTTTGCTTCTTCTTCTGTACGACCTGGAGTTGGTAAATCGAATTTCAAGATGAAGAATCGGAATAAGAAGAAGTAAATTGATGTAAATCCAAGACCAACTACAACTTGTAAAAGGTATGTCATTCCATAATATTTTCCAAGTGGTAACCAGTTAAGGAAGATAAAATCAAGTAATCCTCCACCCATGTTTCCACGAATACCGATTAAATATTCTGCGGCTGCAAGTGTTGCTGCAAGTACTGAATGTACAACAAACAAGAACGGTGCAACAAATAAGAATGTGAATTCGATTGGTTCTGTGATTCCTGTAATTGCCGCTGTTAATGTTGCTGCAAGTACAAGACCAAGTACTTTTTTGCGGTTTTCTTTTTTAGCTGTTACAACGAGTGCCGCTGCAATACCTGGTGTCCCAAATAATTTAGAGTGACCATGTAATGCAAATCCTCCCCACCATGCTTGTGAAAGTGGTTGAGCTGTATTTAATACCATTTGTGTTCCATTCGCAAGTTGAATTGGGCTTCCTTGAATAAATAATGCCCAGTCAGCTGTAATACCTTGTGCTGTTACAGCAGGTCCTGCGATAAATGGTGAATAGATAAAGTGATGTAATCCTGTTGGAATCAATATACGTTCAAGGAATGTATAAAGCCAAATTCCAAAGACTCCTGAGTTTTGGAATACTGTTTGCAAGCTACTGATTCCTTGTTGAATAAACGGCCATACGAAATATGTTCCAAGAGCAATAGGAATTAAAATGAAGAACCCAATTGTAATAATATATACTGTTCCACTGAAAATCCCAAGCCATTCTGGAAGCTTTTTATCGAAATAGCGATTGTGTAAATATACTGTTAAACCGGCAACCATAAGTGCTCCAATGATACTTGTATCAATTGTTGCTACTCCACCTAAAATGGCATTACCAGTTCCAGCACCAATTGCTACTTTTGCACCTTCTGCAGGGGCAAATGAAAGGATATTCCAGCTTGTTCCTGCAAGTTTACCACTAATTTGAAGCATTGCACTCAAGAAGTAGTTAAATACCATGTACAATACAAAAGCTTCAAAAACAGCACGAGCTTGTGCTTTTTTAGCAAGTGAAATTGGAAGTCCAATTGCAAACATCAATGGAAGATTACGGAAAACAATCCATGAACCTTCTTGAATAACAAATAAAATTTGACCATAGAACGTCAAGTTCGTTGGACCGGCTTTCCCTGCTGGATTAGCTAGTAACCACGCCTTAGGAAATACATCTGTATTTGATAGAAATATTGTAATACCTACAACAAGACCAAAAAACGCAAATGTTAATACGGGAGCAAGCATTGCACTCCCAAAACGTTGAATTGCTTGTTTTATATTCATATAAATTATACCTCCTATAATTTTAATATTCGACGCCTTTATTGTAAACACTTACTAAAAAAATGTCAACGGATTCCTTTTTTAAAATGAATGTTATCGTTATCATTCAACAAAATGGACATTTTTCTAACAAAAAAGCAAAGACTATTTTCGCCTTTGCTTTTATTTTCATAAGGTTATTTTTACCTCATAATACTAAAATATTATGCTTTTATTGAAATTGATGAATGTTTGTAAAATATGTGTCATACCATGTTAAAAACGTAAATATTGTCCAAACTTTGCGCCCATTATCTTCTACTTCATTATAATGATTATCTAACATCGTCGTAATCTTATCAATATCAAAAAATTCACCTGCTGCATCACTTTGGAAAAGTGTACGAACTTTATTATAGTATGGTTCTTCTTTCAACCACGCACGAACAGGAACGGGGAAACCAAGTTTCTCACGTTTTGCCCACTCTTCTGGTAAATGTCTTCCCGCGGCAACACGAAGTGCATATTTTGTATCAATATCGTTGAGCAGGTATTTTGATGGGATGCTTCCCGCAACATTCATCACTTCTTTATCCAAAAATGGAACACGGAGTTCAATTGAATGTGCCATACTCAATTTATCTGCTTTAAGTAAAATATCTTTAGTCATCCATTGATGTAAATCAAGGTACTGCATTTTCGTCAATTCTGTTGCATTACTTACTTTGGCATATGTTTTTCCAACAATTGATTTCACACTTGGTGCTTGCTTGTAATCATTTTTCAAAATAGCATCAGATTCACTTTCAGTAAATATAAATGCTTGTCCGATAAAGTGATCTTCTGCTGGTGCTAAAGAACGATAGAGTTGACGCTTTCCTTTGAAATTCGGCATTTTAGCAAGTGTTCTCGCGATTCCATGACGCATTCCAACAGGGAACTTCTTCATCGTCTCGGCCACTTTACGCACAGCCGGTGACTTACTATTGAAACCATAATCAGTATATCCTGCAAATAGTTCATCAGCTCCTTCTCCCGAAAGAACAACAGTCACGTGTTTACGAGCTAATTCTGATAGGAAATAAAGTGGTACACAAGATGGATTTGAATCTGGTTCATCAAGATGGTATAAAATCTTTCCAAATTTATCAAATGCTTCATCTGGAGAAACAATTTTACTATGGTTTTCAACATCGATCATCTCTGAAAGTTCACGTGCATAAACAGTTTCATCAAAATTCTTGTTTTCAAATCCAACTGAGAATGAATGTTCAGGTTTTAAGAGTGATGTAACAAAACTTGAGTCAATTCCACTTGATAAAAATGAACCGACACTTACATCAGCGATTCGGTGATGTGCTACTGAATCTTGCATGACATTTTCAATTGTATCAACTGCTGTTTCAAGTGACATATCCTTCGGTGCAAATGTATGATCCCAATACTCTTTAAATTTCAACTCACCATTTGCATAAGTGAACATATGACCTTCTGGAATACGGAATACACCTTTAAAAAATGTTTCATCAATTGCTGAATATTGAAATGTTAAATACGGTTTGAGTGCTTCTTTATTCACTTCTTTAACAAAGTTCGGGTGCTTTAAAAAACTTTTAATCTCTGAACCGAACATAAATGTTCCATTCATCTGTGCATAGTAAAATGGTTTAATTCCAAAATGATCACGCGCACCAAACATAACATGCGTTTTAGTATTCCAAATAACAAATGAGAACATCCCTCTCAATTGTTTTACGATATCTTCTCCATACTCTTCAAACCCATGTAAAATGACTTCTGTATCAGCATGAGTTGTAAAAATATGACCCTTCTGAATTAAATCTTCACGAATCCCTTGATAATTATATATCTCACCATTAAAGAGGATAAGTAATGACTTATCTTCATTAAATATCGGCTGCGACCCAGCTTCAACATCAATAATACTTAAACGTCGAAAACCAAGAGCAACATCTTCATCTGTATATAAACCTTCACTATCAGGCCCACGATGTACTATTGTATCTGCCATCGCCTTTATTATTTCATCTTTATTATTAAGTTTATCAACAAAACCTACAATTCCACACATATATTGCGTTATTCCTCTCTTGTTTTATTCTTTTATCATGTAGTAATATCATATCATATTTCGCTTGTTTCAACAAATGAAAAAGGAATCAAAGATTCCTTTTTTTGTATTAAAATGTGTTTAAATACTTTTCAAGTTCCCATGTATGCACAGCAAGACGATATTGATCATATTCATATTGCTTATTCGCAATAAATTTTGTAAAAGTATGCTCCCCGAGTGTTACTTTCATCAATTCACTCTCTGATAAGCATTTAACTGCCTCACCGAGTGATTCTGGTAAACTATCAATCCCAAGTTCACGCTTTTGATCAAAAGTCATAGCAAAAATGTTTTCTTTTGTCGCATCACCTGGTTCAATTTTATTTTCAATCCCATCAAGACCTGCCATCAAAATTGCAGCAATCGCTAAGTATGGATTGGCTGTTGGATCTACCGATCGAACCTCAACACGCGTTCCAATTCCACGACTTGCTGGAATACGCAACATCGCCGATCTATTTGAATCTGAATACGAAATATAACACGGTGCTTCATATCCTGGAACAAGACGTTTATATGAATTGACCGTTGGATTTGTAATCGCGGTGAAAGCTTTGGCATGTTTTAACAATCCACCGATAAAGTAGTATGCTGTTTGTGATAATTCAGATTTTCCGTTTTCATCATAAAATGCATTCACACCATTTGTATCGAAAAGAGAAACATTGGCGTGCATACCACTTCCGTTAATTCCTGCAATTGGTTTTGGCATGAATGTTGCATACATACCGTGTCTTCTTGCAATGTTTTTAACCGCTAATTTAAATAGTTGCACGTTATCTGCACATTCAATCGCACTTGAATATTTAAAGTTAATTTCATGTTGTGATTGTGAAACTTCGTGATGAGATGCTTCGATTTCAAACCCCATATTCTCAAGTTCAATCACAATATCACGGCGACAATCTGATGCCTCATCAAGTGGTGAAATATCAAAGTATCCGCCAAGATCAGTAAACTCTGTTGATTGTTGCGATACTCCTTCTGATTCACGGAAAAGGAAAAATTCTGGTTCTAATCCAATATTAAATGCTGAAAATCCCATTGCTTCCATTTTTGCAAGTGCTTTTTTCAATGTTCCGCGAGGATCTCCTAAAAACCCTTCACCCGTTGGGCGAATAATATCACACATGAAATTCCCGACTTTACTTCCATCACTCGGTTTCTCCCAAGTTAAAATTTTAAAACTATCAAGTTCTGGAATGAGATACATATCAGATTCTGTAATTCGGACAAAACCTTCAATCGATGATCCATCAAACATTACTTTCCCATCTAAAATTGTATCAATCTGGGTTGCTGGTACTTCAACATTTTTCAATATACCGAGTAAATCAGAAAATTGAAGACGAATAAATCGAATATTCTCTTCAGTGATAATTTTTTTAATTTGTTCTTTTGTATATTTTGCCATAAAATAAAACACCTTTCACTTATACTTTATATTATTTTCTCCATTGTTCTAATTGTGTGTGGAGATTTATCGTATCTTGTGGAAATTTTATCCATGTTATTGGTAGGCGTTGATTATAAAACCATGTCATTTGGCGTTTAGCAAGCTGTCTTGTATGAATTGTAATTTGCTCTTGTACATCTGTAATTGAAATATCATTAGAAAAATACGGTAACCATTCTCGATAACCGATAGCAACTCTCGCTGTATCACTCACATCATTTTGAAATAGTGTGCTCACTTCTTGTTCAAGACCTGCTTGAATCATCTTTTCAACACGCTGTTCAATACGCTGATGTAACAATTTTCTTTCTACCTCAATACCAATAACAAAAGCATCATATAGTAATTCGTAATTTTCTGATTTAGATTCTTGTTCTGATTTTGAATAACCGCTTTTGGCACGAGCAATGGCTCGCAAAACTCGCTTACGGTTATTAGGGTGAATCTGCTGTGCTGATTCTAAATCAAGTGTTTCAAGTTGTTTCCACAGTGATTCATTACTTTCCAGTGGGTTATCAATAATTTCTACCGTTTCTTGATTTAATTGATAATCATATAGAATAGACTGTACATACAATCCACTTCCACCGACGATAATCGGCAACTTCCCACGAGAAGAAATATCGTCGATGATATTACGAACATACTGTTGATGTTTATAGATGCTATAATTTTCTGCTGGTTCAATAAAACTGAATAAATGATGTGGTATATTTTCCATCTCATCTTCTGTAATTTTCGCTGTCCCAATATCCATGCCTTTATACACCTGCATCGCATCGCCATTGATAATTTCACCATCGTAGCACTTTGCAATTTGTATGCTTAATTGGGTCTTTCCACTCGCAGTTGGTCCTACGATTACACACACTTGTTTCATTTATTTCCTCCTCTGCTGTAACACTTTTGTCCAAAGAAGTCACCTTCTTGATTTGTAGTGGTACTCTCAGCATGCAGACTACTGGGATGCATCCGCCGAATACTCGATAACATCCTCCTCGTCAACTCTTATCTCTTAATTATAGCATAAAAAAGAGACGAGTTCTGGCGCTTTTTCGATTAAACGTTTTCCAGTTCACATCCCTTCTTCTATATAATAGGAATACTATATCAATTATTGCATACGGTGTCAAGTTTTGTAGTCATTTCCTTTGTAAATTAAAAAAGTAGATACACGTATCTACTTTTTAAATGGTTTTGTCTGTTGTTTTCCTTTGCTAAATCCTTTACGATAGTTCGTTTCTTTATCCGGTCGTTTAAGACCACGATCATTCTTTAAGTTTTCTTGTTTTTCTTTAAGTGCTTCTTGTAATATGTTTTTCATAATACCTCCTATACGCGTTTGAACCATTTTTCAAAATCATACAAACGCTTTAAAATAATTGTTGGTCGTCCGTGTGGACATGTAAATGGGTTTTCACACAATTCTAACTGATCGATAATTGATTGCATTTCATATAGTGTGAGGGCATGATTTGCTTTAATCGACAACTTACAACTAAGCATAATCGCTGCTGCTTCTATAATTTGCGAGCGCTCAATTTGACCATTTTGACTGAGCCAATCAAACACCATTCTTAAATAGCGATCCTGTTTGCTCGGTTCTATCCACGTCGGTAGTTCATCAATTGCAATACTTGATTCTGAAAATGCACGATACCGAATACCGACTGCTTCCAGCACTTCTTTCCATTGCTCTAACTTCTGTTGTTCATCTTGTGTTAAATCAATGAAAACAGGTGTTGTTAATTGTTGGTAATGAAATGTTCGCTCTCCCATTTGTTTTAAATATTTTTCATATTTAATCCGCTCTGCTGCTGCATGTTGATCAATAATATACATTCCATCTTCATTTTGTGCCATTATGTATGTCCCATTGTATTGTCCGATAATCTGCATTATCGGTAATTTTTTCGCTTGATTAGTAACAACTTCATCATCAAGACGAATTTGTTCTACTGCTATTGGTGGTGTATCAAATGATATTTGTGTTGTATCAATTTGATTTAACATAACTGGCACGTCCATTAACTCATCATCAAGTTGACTTGTTTTTTCTTTGAATGTATCTTGGAATAATAAAGTTATTCCTTCTTTTTCAGCTTTTGTCAGCGTATTTGAATAAAATGATGATGGTACTTCTGTTTGCGATGAATATACTGCATTATCCTTTTTAGCTTCAGTCGGTTGATTGAACGTTTCAAATAAGTCACTTAAATCCGCTGGTTTAGTTGCTTCCATTAATTCATCACGAATTGTCTTCGTAATGAGTTGAGCTAAGTCTTTTTCTTGCGTAATGCGCACTTCCTGTTTAGTTGGATGCACATTCACATCAATAAGCATTGGATCTAATTGTATTGAAATATAGCAAATTGGATAGCGACCATCTGGAATATATGTATGAAATGCTTCCATGATTGCTTTCATAATGACGTAGTTACGAATAATGCGGCCATTGACTATTAAATAAATACCGTTACGATTATAACGTTGGTTTTCTGGTTTTGCAAAATAGCCTTCAATTCGAAAATCGGTACTTTCTCCAGAAAAGGCAATTAGACTTTCACCTATTTTTATACCGAAAATCTTAGAGAGAATATGCTTAACGTTGCCATCACCGCGTGTCCTGAGTAACTCCATGTCATTGTTTGTGTAAGTAAATGCAATTTTAGGATATGCAATAGCAATCTTTTGAATAAAATCCGTCACTGTTGCAAGCTCAGCCTGGAGCGATTTTAAATAATTGAGTCGTGCTGGTGTATTATAAAATAAGTCACTCACCTTAAACTGGGTTCCTGTTATGACTGCACTGTTTTCACGGATTTTTTTACCACCGTGAAGTTCAAGTTCAACACCTTCGGTTTCCTCAGTTCCTGTTCTCATTACAACTTTACTAACAGATGCAATAGCTGGTAAGGCCTCACCACGAAAACCCAAACTTTGAATACGGAATAAATCCATATCTGTTTGTATTTTACTTGTAGCATGACGTAAAAAAGCGAGTTCAGCGTCTTCTTTTGTCATACCACTTCCATCATCGATAATTTGAATCGATTGAATTCCCGAATCAACTAAATGAACTTCTATGCTTCTCGCACCTGCATCAATTGCATTTTCAACAAGTTCCTTTACAACCGATGCTGGACGCTCAACAACTTCTCCCGCGGCTATTTTATTCGCTAAAATTGGATCCATGACAAGAATTTTTGACATAACGCTGTACTCCTTTCTCAAAAATTATCCGATTGTACGAACAACTGCACTAATTTCAGAAACAATTTTCGCACAGAGTTCATCTGTTTCCGCTTCTGCCATCACTCGCACAAGTTCTTCTGTTCCTGATGCACGAACAAGAATACGTCCTCGTCCTTCAAGTTCTGCTTCTTTTTGTTCAATGATCGATTTTAATTCTTGATTTTCTAAAACTTTTGTTTTACTTTCAACGCGAATATTCTCAAGCAATTGAGGATATTTTTTCATATTGTCACAGAGTTCGCTTAATGCTTTTTGCTGTTCACACACATGTGATGCAATAACAACAGCGCTCAAAAGTCCATCTCCTGTCGTACATAACTCACCTAAGATAATATGTCCTGATTGTTCACCACCAAGACTATAATTTCCATTGCGCATTTCCTCAACAACATAGCGATCTCCTACCGCTGTCGTTTTAATCGTAAACCCTTCACTTTCAAGTGCTTTATAAAAACCAAGATTACTCATGACAGTAGCAACAACTACATCATCCTTCAATTCATTTGTTGATTTGAGTGCGTGTGAAAGCAGGTACAGCATATAATCACCATCACGAACTTCACCTTGCTCATCAATTGAAATTACACGATCTCCATCTCCATCAAAACTAAATCCAAAATCGGATTTTGTAGTTTGTACAAATGTCGCAAGTGTTTCAGGATGTGTTGACCCTACTTGCTCATTGATATTAATTCCATCAGGTGTATCTCCGATTACCGAAACACTTGCACCAAGTGATGTAAATACGTGTTTTGCGAAGCGTGATGTCGCTCCATGTGCGCAATCAAGTGCAATTTGAAGTCCATCAAGTCGTTTCCCTTGTGCAATAAGGAAGTCAACATACTCTTGACTCAATTCATCCGATGTTTGGACACGACCGATATTTTCACCTGTAATATGAGAGAAGTCAATCAATCCTGGATTTTCAATATATGACTCAATTTCTAATTCCATTTCATCTGTTAGTTTGTAACCATCAGCTCCAAATATTTTAATCCCATTATCTGGATATGGATTATGTGATGCCGAAATCATTATCCCACATTGGTAGTGATGCTTCTGCGTAATATATGCAACACCAGGTGTTGGAATTACACCGAGTGAGTACACATCAACACCACCTGATGTCAATCCTGAAATAAGTGAGGCTTCAAGCATATCACTTGAAATGCGTGTATCTTTTCCAATCACAACATGAAGTTTTTCATTTGATTGATTCGCTTTTTGAAATGTTTGAGCAAGTGCCTTTCCTACTGCAAATGCAAGATCTGGCGTTAATGTTTTATTCGCCACGCCTCTTATTCCATCCGTTCCAAAATATTTTCTCATTGTTCGTCCTCCATTATGCTATTTTTTCAACTGTATATTGAATTGTATATTGTTTTGATTCTATCGACACTGTATTTCCCAATTCATCTAAAAAATGTGGTTCAATTTTTTCTATTTTTTCACCTTCAACACTTTGCGGTGTAAATCTAAACTCAACTGCTTTTATTCGCTGTATTTGTTTTTCTGCACCCGTAATTTGAATAATTTTCACGATATTGTGATTTACATCAAAAATAACTGGTGGGTCTTTTAATTTGAAACCTTCTTTCAGTACTGGTGATATGATTTGTATTTCCTTTTCGATCATCATTTTCTTATATACATTAACTGATACTTCTTTTGTAGTTGGGGTAATGACAACGTTGTAATTCTTTTCTGATGTGTATGTAATAGGAAAAATAAGATTTTCGCCAAATCGATCACGAACATCAATTTTCGCTTTAATATCACGTTCTGTTTTGAAACGTTCTACATCGGCTTTTTTCCCATTTATCCGGAAATTAATTGTACTCGGATTCCCCTCAAGTAACTGAGAATCGTTATTTAATTCAACTTCAAGTTTAACATCATTCATCGTATAATCAACTGTGTTTTCTAGCACGATAAAATTCAAATTTTGATTCACATTAAAAAAAAGAAGAAGGGCAAACGTGAGGGATAAGAACAGTAAAAATTTTCTACTTTTTAATAAATTATCAATCCACTTATTAATTTTTTCCATCTCAATCATCACCTCGCTCAAGACATTTCTTCATTTAATTTTGATCGCAACGCTACAATATTTGAGATGGTTTCAATTTGTCCATTCATGACAAATGAAACTTCACCACGCTCTTCAGATACTACAATCACAATCGCATCCGTTTCTTCCGAAATACCGATTGCACTTCTATGACGTGTTCCATACATATAATTTAAATCATGATTTTGTGATAGAGGTAAAATCACACCGACACTATTGATGCGACCATTTCTTATAAGTACTGCCCCATCATGCATATTTGATGTTTTGTCAAATACGTTTCGAATGAGTTCCTTAGTTACAATACCATCAATCAATATTCCTGTTTCAGCATATTTATTAAGTATCGTTTTACGTTCAATAACAAATGTTGCTCCCTCATAATCACGAGCGAGCTCAAAAGCAATTTCAGCAATTAATCGTGAATTTGTATTGTCCACTTTCTTTCCTGTCACGTATGATCTCGTATCGGCGAGTCGCTCAAGACCAGTTCGTATTTCGGGTTGGAGTAAAATGATAAAAATAAGCGGACCCCAAATAAGTACTGAATTCAGCATTTCCGATGTTGTTCTCAAGCCAAGAAAATCAGCAATAATTTTAAGCGCTATAACAAGAATAGCGCCTCGTAATATTTGAAGCGCACGCGAATTATGTAAAATCCACCGTAACAGGAGTAAAATAATTCCTGTTACGATGAGTATGTCAATTAAATTTTTTCCAGTTTTCAGAACATCCATAGTATACTCCTTTGGCTGTGAGTCAATTTAATTAGTATTCATCACCTTCGGCGATAAGTTCTTTTTGTTTGAGTAAATCAAGACTGACAACACCTTCACTATCTTCGAATACTTCAAGTGGCTCAACTTCATCTTCAACTTCGTCTTCACGAGCATCTTCTTCATCGTATAAGAAGAGTTCAACTTGAAATTCTTCAAATTTATGACGTTCTTTCAAATCAAATGATCCATCGCTCAATGGAATACAACGACCATCAACTGTTAAGTCTGTATATAATTGTGCAATATCACTATCTGAAAATTCAAGTTCGAGTGCTTTTGACAATTCATTGACAATTGTTTTGAATGGCATATTTTTAGTATTTCCTACTAGCATTTCCATTACTAAGTTCACGTATGAGTATTGTCTTAACTCTTCAACTGTTCGTCCATTTTTTGCAAATTTCATATATTCATTTGCCTCCTCTATTACATTGAATCTTTTACACCAACACCAATCAGGTCAAGTGCATTTTTAATTGTTTGTGATGTTGCACTCAAGAGTGCTCGTTGTGCAGCAGTATATGCTTCATCATTGACATCATTAATTTTAATTTTTGTATAGTAGCTATGGAAAATTCCTGCGAGTGAATAAAGATAATGTGTCATCAAATGTGGTTCACGATTACGTGCACTTAATTCTATCACTTCTTCAAATGCTGCAATCTTTTCAATTAAGTCATATGCGACTTCTTCATCTGGAAGTAAACTCATGTCAGTTCCGATTGCAATATGTTCCGTTTGTTTCAAAATACTTTGAATACGTGCGTATGCGTATTGAATGTAGTATACAGGATTTTCATTTGTTTGTGTCAATGCTACATTTAAATCAAAATCAAGCGGACTATCAATTGATCGCATTACGAAGAAATAACGGACAACATCAACACCTAGCATATCAATAAGATCACGTAATTTTAGTGATTTTCCTGTTCGTTTACTCATCTTCACTTCTTCACCGTCTTGAAGTAAACGAACGATTTGGATAATCATGATATCTAAAATATCTTTGCCATGTCCTAAAATTTGCATCGCCGCTTCCATACGTTTGATATATCCATGATGATCACCACCTAAAATATCAATCAGCCCATCACGACCACGCGTTACTTTTTCATCATGATATGCAATATCTGGTGTAATATATGTGTATGTTCCATCGCTTTTTACAAGAACACGATCTTTATCATCACCATAGTCTGTTGTTTTCAGCCACAGTGCTCCGCCTTCTTCATACGCTTTCCCCGAGTGACGAATTTTGTCAACAACAACTTCAACTGCACCGCTATCACGAAGTGCTTTTTCCGATGCATACAAGTCAAACTCAACTCTAAACTCCGCAAGATCTTTTTTGATTTTATCAAGTTCCATCACAATTCCGCGCTCTTTGAAGAATTGAAAACGGTCTTCTTCATTTAACGTTTGAATATGGTCACCATCTGTTTCACATAGTTCATTCACAATATCAATAATGTCCTCACCATGATATGCATCTTCTGGCATTGGATGTTCTGGATTAAAACGTTGTTGGTAACGTGCTTCCATCGAGTGTGCAAGTACATCAATCTGATTTCCACCATCATTCACATAAAACTCACGCATGATTTCATATCCAGCTTTTTTCAAGATACGTGTTAATGAGTCACCAATCGCTGCTCCACGTGCATGACCAAGATGTAAATCACCAGTTGGATTTACTGATACATACTCAACATTTAACTGTGTTCCATTCCCAACTGTTAACTCACCATACGCACTTCCAAGTTGATTAATTTCAACTACTGCTTCTCGCATGAACTTTTTATCTAAATAAAAATTTAGAAAGCCCGGTCCTGCTACATCAACTTTTGTAATATGGTATGTTTCGAAGTCTAGTGCTTCAATTAATTTTGCTGCCGCTTCACGTGGTGGCATTCCAAGTTGTTTTGCATAACGCATTACAATATTTGTCGCATAGTCACCGTGTTCTTTTTGTTTAGGCTTTTCAAACGTGATTGTTTCAACATCCAAGTTGAAAAGTTCCTTCATCTTACTTCCAATATGTTTTGATAAATTTAACTTATTCGTTCTGATAACAGTCATTTTATCGACTCCTTTTCATCGTTGTAAAATTTAAGTTGAAAATGAAAATCTCCACTGTATTCATTTTGGACAAACATCGTATATGCAATATCTAGATTTCCATTCTGATTGGTGTAATCTATTTCTTGTTCTAATCGTGTTGTAGTCGTCATTAAATCAAGACGACCTTCTGGCAAAGCGAGTTCTCCGGTTGTCATCATATTCAAATCAAAACTTTGCTCCATTGAATATTCACCCGTTCGAAATACAAATACTTGATTGTCAAGCACAACCATTTGCACTTGGATATCTTCGGACTCACTTGGCTCTTTATATTTGAGTTCAACCATTTTTTTATCTTCATCAAACACTGCTGTTGCTTCTGATATAAAATGCATCGATGCATTCATATCACCATTACTTGACGATGACATTTTAAAATCAACCCACATCATTCCGTTACTCCTTGTCTTGCCTCTATCTCTTCGCGTGTTGGTAACGCTGGTATCGCACCGTATTTGGTACATGTTAATGCTGCTGCGATATTCGCATACTTGATCATTTCATCACGTGTTACTAACTTGGGAAACTGATGCACTTCTTCTAGCTGTGCAATCCCTCCAAGTAATGTACCAATGAAACAATCTCCTGCACCAGTTGTATCAACTACATCAACTTTGATACTCGGAATCATTTTTACATCGTTGTTATATACAGCCATCGTACCAAGTGCACCACGTGTAATTGTAATGAGTGCTTCTGTCTTTCCCCTTAATACTTCAAGTGCTTCTTCAAGTGATGTCGTCTGAGTCAAGAGCAATGCTTCTTCATCACTTAACTTCACAAGATGAGCATGTTTCATAAAATGGTAACAATCCTGACGGAATCCTTCTAAATCCTCAACGAGCAAGTCGCGATAATTAGGATCGAATGAAATAAAACTATTCTTTTGAATCGCCATATCGAGTAAACGATAATAACTCGTTTTTAATTCACCAGGTAACAGGGCTGTTGCAGATCCAAAATGGACAACATCACTTCGTGTCAGCTGTATTTCTTCATGCAGTGTGTATTCCCCATCACTTCCACGGAAAAATTCAAATGAGCGTTCACCATCAGATGCAAGTGATACAAATGCAAGTGTTGTATTTCCAGCAACTCGGATATATGACGTATCAACTTGTTGCTGTTTGAGTGTATCTACCAAAAAGCGTCCAAATGCATCTTGTCCAACTTGACCTAGAAAATAGGTTGGAACACCTAAATTACGGGCTGCAACTGTAACATTGGCTGGCGCTCCACCTGCTTTTTTGCTGAATGTTGTTGCTTCTTCAAGCGTGACATTTTGCTGCTCACTAATAAAATCAATCAGCAACTCCCCGATACAATAGATATTACTCATGAATTATTTCCTTTTCTTTCTCGCAATAAAAAACGTGTTCAAGTTCATATTTTGTAATACGTTGTACTTCAACAACACCATCTATTGCTTTTAATTGAATACTCCGAGCATCTTTTTTCGGGAAAATACGGGAAGTAAATACTTCTTTCCCACCATTTACAAATACTTCAATACTTGATTTATCAACAAATACATGAAGTTGTAATTCGTGTTTCTCTCCACCGAGGTGAACACTACGGCTCTCTTTATATTTAGGATGTGCACCTTGACGCTCTAATGTTAATACACCTGTTGTTCTGTTATAAATAATACGAACAGAACTTTTAACAATTAATTCAAAAACTTCAGCAAGTACATTTACATCAACTTTAAGTTCGTATGTATCACCTATCAGTTCTTCGCGCTCCCAAATTTCATCTTCGACGATGAACTCTCCATATTCAATTGCTTCTTGTCGCAGTGCTTGAAGTTCTTTGATCGGCTTCTGAATGATACGATTACCACTCATCGATAATTCACGAGGAATAGTAAGGGCGTGCATCCAACCTTCTTTAATTGTCGGATGTTCTTCCTCTCCTGGAATCCCCATCCAACCGATCATCACACGGCGACCATCTGCTGTCAAAAATGTTTGTGGTGCATAAAATTCATGTCCTCGATCAAGTTCTTCAAAATCTGAGAATTGATCAAATAGCGCTTTACGTTCATCGAAAAGTCCGACAACATAACCACTTTGATCACGGTTTTGATATTTATAGCCCTCTGCTTCAATTCCTTGAGGAGAAAACATAAATACATCTTTCCCATCGAGTTTAAACATATCCGGGCATTCCCACATATATCCAAAATTCTTCATTTTAGTTTTGAGTTCACCGATTTTCTTCCAGCGATTCAATGCTTTTGATGTGTAAACAACAGCAGTTCCTGTCTTGTTCTTTCGTTGTCCTCCGACAATCGCATAAAACTTATCTTCGATTTTCCACATTTTCGGATCGCGGAAATGTGATGTCATTCCGAAAGGAACACCTTTTATCACAGTACCCTTTTTATCGAACATCTGTGTTTTCGCATTGTATATACCGTGGATTTGATTTGAAGTTTTCCGTCTATTCGGACCAACATCTCCGTGTCCAACATTTCCCGTGTATAAAACATGCAGTTGATCATTTAAAGCGAATACACTCCCTGAGTAACATCCATCTTTATCATATTTATCACCTGGTAAAAGAGCATACGGTGGGTTTGCTTGTTCCCAATGTACTAAGTCTTTACTCACTACATGACCCCAAACTTTTTGAGAGTGATTTAATTCAAGTGGATTCCACTGATAAAACGCATGGTATTTCCCATCAAAATAACATACCCCATTTGGATCATTCAGTAAACCCGATGGTGGTGTGATGTGATAGCGCAAGCGATAATCCGTCTTTTTATTTTGAGCCGTCATGAGGGCTTTTTCAATTGCTGTTTGAATTTTTTCCATCGCTTCACCTACTTTACTTTATTATTTTATATTTTTCCTATCGAGAATGTGCTTATCCTCTCTAGTCGTTTATTATATATTATATCATACTTGTTCCCATTTTAAAACCAAAACAAGATGGAAATAAACCATAAGCAAACATTTTTTATTTTGAAATTTTCATGTTATAATACGAGTATATTCAAAGGAGGTCCTTATGGAAAATAATCAAAATTTACAAACGATTTCTTCTGCGTACAAAAATGAACGTACACTTGTGCAATCGTTTTTCACACAAACATACGCATGGATGTTCAGTTCTCTCTTAGTCTCAGCTATTGCTGCCTTCACCGTAGCAAATACACCATCACTCATGCGCCTCATTCTTTTAAATCCTTTTTTCTTTTACGGATTACTTATTGTCGAACTAGTTATTGTCATCAGTTTATCTGCGCGAATTCACACAATGTCAGTAAGCACTGCCATTTTCTCACTCCTCGCTTATGCCGTAGTAAATGGAATGACATTATCCGTCATCTTCTTCTCCTATTCATTTAAAACAATTGGCGTTGCTTTTCTCGCCGCAGCATTAATTTACGGATTGATGGCCGGTTACGGAACATTGACAAAGAGTGACTTATCACCAATTGCTTCCTTTCTTTTCATCGCTCTTATCGGTGGGATTATCACTTCATTGATCAACATCTTCCTTTTACACTCTTCAGCACTTGATTTAATAGTATCGTATATTCTCGTCCTCGTTTTCGCTGGACTGACTGCATACGATCATCAAAAGTTAAAAACAATGGCGATCGAATCACAGAATGCAACTCGTTCTGATGTATCGAAAATGGCGGTGTACGGAGCACTTATTTTATATCTCGACTTCATCAACATTTTCCTTCTACTCCTCCGTATTTTCGGACGCGATTAATATTTTGAAAAAACAGACCTTATAAAATGGTCTGTTTTTTTGTAATTCATTCCACTTTGAATATCTTCAATACATTTCCAAACTCATTTCTCCCCAATCAACAACACGTCTACTCTATCACCACACAACTTTACACATTATTTTATTTCATTGCTCGCGTATAATCGTCAATAGCACATTATTCTGATTATTTTTCATTTATACGGATTTAATACATTTTACTATTAGTTTTCAGTGATGTCGTGCTATAATAAGAATAATAATTTCAGCAATTTTAATTTGAAAATTTCGTACAGATTAAATACATCGCACTAAATTATTTCTCAGCACCTCCCCTTGCGATATCCATCTGTTTTTTTCAAAGGAAAACCACACCAAATACAACTGTAACTATAATATAGGAGGTACTTTCTATGACACATGTAAAAAAGACAATCGCTTCATATTTTGGTGAGTCTATTTCCGAGCAATGTATACCTTATGGTGAATTTGCTGTGAAGATTAATAACCAGCAAAATGAGAAAAAAGGAAAACTCGTCATCGTCACATCAATGACACCAAATCCTAAAGGAGCAGGGAAAACAACGACAACAATTGGACTTGCTGATGCACTTTCTTTAAAAGGGAAGAAAGCTGCACCTGTATTACGACAACCTTCACTCGGTCCTGTTTTAGGTCGCAAAGGTGGAGCTACTGGTGGTGGTATGGCCTCACTACAATTTGAACACCAAATCAACTTCCATTTCACAGGAGACATCCACGCGATCACTTCAGCTCACAATGCAATTTCAGCTCAAATCGACAATGAAGTTTTCTTTGAAACTGACCTG
>JBOFHN010000096.1:0-16863 GCA_051649665.1 Culicoidibacterales bacterium | reverse complement strand
ATACTTATCTTTTTCTACTTCTAAATGATTATACTTCGCTGCTAATGTTTTCATAAAAAACCTCCTATATAAAATAAAAAAACTTATGAATTTCGGGTGCGAATTTCGCGGTACCATCCCAATTCATAAGTGTTAACTTACCTTTATGTGTTAACGCCACCTACGTCATTTCCTACTTACTTCAGAAACGCTACTCCCAGACTACCTTCAATAGGTCCACATGATACTTCTCAGCTTTTGTATCTCTCTGTGATGTGAATAACCTATTTACTCCTTCTGCTCATTGTATTTATTGCTTTATCTATATATAAAGTATAGCATATTTTTCATCGCTTTGACTAGCCTATAATTTCTTTAACATAGCGACTTACAGCATCTTCCCATTTTGGAAGTTGAATAAATCCAGCATCAAGTAATGCTTGTTTTGACATTCTTGAATTTTTAGGTCTAGTTGCTTTCGTTGGAAATGCACTACTATCGACACGATTGATTTTGACATTCTTTCCTGCTGCTTTAAATATTTCAGTTGCGAAATCTGCCCAAGAACAGAATCCTTCATTGCTCGCATTGTATTCACCATATTGCTCTGTTTGTATCATATCAACAAGAAGTGGAGCCAAATCTGCTGTATATGTTGGTGATCCAATTTGATCATCTACAATTGATAATTCATCACGTGTCTCAGAAAGTTTAAGCATTGTTTTGATAAAATTATTCCCATTGATACCAAATACCCAAGATATACGAACAATAAAATACTGCTCAAGTAGTGCTTTCACTTCTTCTTCACCTTGAAGTTTTGTCACACCATAATGATTGGTTGGTCCTTTTTCAGCATCAACTTCATACGCTTGCTCACCAGTTCCTGGGAAAACATAATCTGTACTTACATAAAGGAATTTTGCTCCCATTTTTTTAGCATTTTCAGCAAGACACTTAGTTGCCGATACATTAATTGCATAACATGTATCACGGTCATCCTCAGCATTGTCAACCGCTGTATAAGCAGCACAATGAATAATAGCATCAAATTTTTGATTTTCGAAAAAAGCATCAATTGCAACAGTATCAGTTAAATCCATCTCTTCGCGATCAATTCCCACTGCTTCAATATTCTTTTTTTCTAATTCTTTGACAACATCATATCCGAGTTGCCCTTTTACACCTGTAACTAAAATTTTCATATTATTTCTCCTTAAATTGCTTATTTATTTTTACAGTAGTGAAAAACTTATACAACGGTCTTTCCAGAAAATCATAAATCAAACGTGATGTAATAATTGTCATTCCTATAGAAATAAACAACCAAAACCACACATATGTTCGAATTCCGATTATATTATATAAAAAGTATGCAAATGCAAATGCCGTAAAAGTATGAACGATATATATTGTATATGAAATATCACCCATTTTTCTTATAGTATTTTCCCATTTATCTTTCACCTCTATATTTAATGTACCAATAACAATCAGTGAGGCGGGAATAACAAAAATCAATCCTCTATACGGGGCATCAAAGATTGGTGTATAAATTATACCATACATCATAATTATCCCAGATAAACATATAAGCCATCCATACGGTAATTTCAATTTACTATAATAAAAAGCAATCCACATCCCTGCTACAAATTCTAATAATAGAAAATGTGTATCTAAAATAACACTTAGATAGCCTATATTAGTAGAAAGGAATAATGAAGTACACATTGTAATTAAGAAAAGAAGACTTACAATATGTACACGATATTTATGACTTATTGCCATCGTAATTGCAAAAATAATATAAAATATCCACTCAAATGAAAGTGTCCATGCAACAGAAATAAGGAAAACTTGATTTGTTGGTCGAAGTATAAATGAGTTAATCATGTACTCTATAGTAAAAACCTTATGTTGTGGACTCGATGGACCTATCAGCATAAAAAAAGGAATTGCAGCCAATGTGGCAAGAATATATAAGGGGAAAATACGCGCAGCTCTTTTTCGTAAAAATGTTAATGCTGATTGTCTTTGAAATGTAGAGTAAACCATTGTAAATCCAGACAAAACAAAAAATACATCTACTGCTCGTGAAAGTGTAATATGAAAAAATGGAACACCAAAAAGTGCGATAAAGTTATAAGAATCATGCACGACACTATAACCATACACTTCTAAAAAGTGCAAAACAACTACAGAAATTGCAAGTATAAATCTTAATAAATCGAGTGAATAAAGTCTTTTTTTCATATAGTAAATCCTTTTAATTTCTTTATTATTTTTTAAGTATTCTTTGGAAAATCATCATCTTAATTTTAGGATGTATGAAAGAATAAGTAATGACATTTATAATTACCAATATTATTAGTACTGGTATAGACAACAATATAATAGTAATTAAATTTGTTAGATGTGGCTGAATAACGAATAATCCTATAATAGATAATATCCACGTAATACTCGCATTGATTATTAACTCTTTGACTATTACTTTGAATGAAAATAATTTTTCTTCAATTTCTAATTTTTGGATATCAAACCAAAATTCTGTTGTTAGTAGTGCTACTGTACTTCCAATTAATACACCTATACTTCCAAATAAGTATGTTAAGCAAACACTTAGTGTGATATTCAATCCTGCATAAATAAATGTAATTTTTGAAAATTCATTATATATATTCATTGAAATTTTTAATGCATGATATGGTGTTCGAATCATTCGTAAATAAAAATAAAGTGTAAAAAAGAAAATAAATACATAGGTTTGTTCGTATTGTGGACTAAAAAACAGTTCTGTAAAAGGCTTTAGAAAAATAAAAATCATTGGAATCGTTATACTAATTAAAATATAATTAACATACTTGATATCATGTAACATCTCTATGAAAATTTTACCATTACTATGTTGACTATAAACTTTCCCAAGCAACCCTTTAATTGCCTCAACTATTGTAGTACTTACAACTAAAAATAAAATCGTTGCCGTTGCATTATAAGTTGAGAATGAACTTGCATAAATTGTACCTAATACAACACTTATAACTATAATGTCTGTATTATTCATCAAAGCATCTGCAAGACGTAATGAACGTGAACCTGATACTTCGTCATTAAATCCAAATGTAGCAGGAATTGATGTATCATAAAATTTTTTATATTTTCTCTTCAGCAAAACAAAGAGCAGTGACGTGACCACAATTACAATTACTGTTTCCACCACAACTACATATAAAAAATTTTGTGTCGTAAGTATAATAAAAATTGCTGCTATTGACGCAAAAATATTAGCTACATTAATTGCCGTTGTTCCCAAATATGCATTATTATCTACATTCACAATAACAAGTACTTCTTGAAATAAAAAAGGGACAGATAATCTGAAAATAAACAGCAATGAAATAGTAACAACATAGAATAAAGGTAACTGTGATGTTGCTATAATAACAAGTGGTATCATCATTATTCCAAATAAAAGTGAAAAACAAAAGATATTTATATATTTGCTTCTTACCCCATTTAAAATACTTGCAATTCTTGATTTATCCCTTTTTACAAATGGCTCAAACAGTGAAGATATTGCTGGAAATCGCACGCTTGTTTCTATGATGCTTAAGTAAACAAGCATTTGAGCAAGCATTTGATACAATCCATTATACTGATCTCCTGCATCACCTAAATTTTGGATCAAAAAACGCATCTTAAATACATTTAACAAACCAAGAATAAAAATTGAAATAATTGAGAAATAAACATTTTGTTTCGTTTTTTTAATTTCCTTCATAGGCACCAACTTCTTAACTACAACAAAATTGAGCTGTTCTTTTCTTGATATACAGCTCAATTCTATTATTATATTTTGTATTGTTTTTCAAAGTATGTTTGGTACTCCCCAGAAATGATGTTTTCCCACCATTCTTTATTATCAAGATACCACTGAATTGTCATTTCAATTCCTGTATCGAAATTATACACTGGTTTCCATCCAAGTTCTGTTTCAAGTTTTGTTGGATCAATTGCATAACGTCGATCATGTCCAAGACGATCTTCAACAAATTCAATTAAATCTTCCGATTTTCCAAGTGTCTTAATGATTGTTTTCACAACTTCTAAATTTGTACGCTCATTATGTCCACCAACATTATAAACTTCACCAAGTTTTCCTTCATGTAAAACAAGATCAATTGCTTGACAGTGATCACTTACATGGAGCCAATCACGAACATTTCCACCATTTCCATAAACTGGAACTTTTTCATCATTTAAAACACGTGAAATTGTTAATGGGATAAGTTTTTCTGGAAAATGATAAGGCCCATAGTTATTTGAACATCGTGTGATATTTACTGGCATTCCATACGTTTCATGATATGCACGAACAAGCATATCAGCTCCTGCTTTTGAAGCTGAATATGGACTTGAAGGACTTAATGGTGTATTTTCTGTAAAGAATGTTGTGGGATCAAAATCAAGATCACCATACACTTCATCAGTTGAAACTTGAACATATTTTTTTACATTGATTGCACGTGATGCATCAAGTAATGTTTGTGTTCCCATAACATTTGTTTGCACAAAGATTTCTGGTTCTTTAATTGAACGATCAACATGCGATTCTGCTGCAAAGTTTACAACGTAATCAAATTGCTCTTTTTCCCAAAGCGCAAAAATTGCTTCACGATCTGCAATATCCATTTTGATAAATGTGTAATTTGATTTCCCTTCAAGATCTTGAACTGATTCAAGATTCCCAGCATATGTTAATAAGTCTAAATTAAAAATATGATAATCAGGATATTTATTCACCATGTGACGAACAAAGTTCGATCCTATAAATCCTGCTCCACCTGTAACAAGTACTTTCATTTATTATCCTCCGTTATTAAAAATTATATTCAGCATCCGTGAGTTTCGGTGCATTTTTATCTTTATCAGAAATAACTGGTTCCACATCAAGTGGCCAATTAATACTAATTGTCTCATCGCTCCACAACAGCGAGCGGTCATGCTCAGGGCTATATAATTCATCAACTTTATATTGAACTTCTACATCTTCTGTCAATGTCATAAAACCGTGAGCAAATCCTTTCGGTATAAGTAATTGCTTTTTATTTTCAGCAGAAAGTTCAATTCCAAACCACTGCCCAAATGTTGGAGAATCTTTTCTCAAATCAACTGCTACGTCAAAAATAGTTCCAAGTGTTGCTCTAATCAACTTTGTTTGTGCCTTTGGCGCAAGTTGATAATGCAGACCTCGGAGTGTTCCTTTTGTTGCAGAATATGATTGATTATCTTGGACAAACTCATAAAAAAGACCCTCTGCTTCAAATTTTTCTTTATTATATGTCTCTGAAAACCAACCACGATGATCTCCGAATACATCCGGTTCTATAATAACTAAATCTTGAATTTTTGTTTTTACTACTTTCATCCACTGACTCCTTAATATTTAATACGGCCTTCCGCGACTTTTTTGAGATATTGTCCATAACCTGTTTTCTTCATTAATTCAGCACGAACCAATAAAGCATCAACATCTATCCAGCCATTTAAAAAAGCAATTTCTTCAAGACAAGAAATTTTAACCCCTTGGTGATATTCAACAGTTTTGATAAAGCTTGTTGCTTCAACAAGTGATTCATGTGTGCCTGTATCAAGCCATGTATAACCACGACCAAGACGAACAACATCTAATTCACCAGCTTCTAAATATGCTTTATTAATATCAGTAATTTCAAGTTCTCCGCGTGGTGATGGCTTAATGTTTTTAGCTATTTCCACAACTTTATTATCGTAGAAATAAAGACCTGTCACCGCATAATTTGAAGTTGGGTTCTCTGGTTTCTCTTCAATCGATACAGCTTTACCTTCTCTATCAAAATCAACTACACCAAAACGTTCTGGATCTTCAACATAATAACCAAAAACAGTCGCTCCTGAAGTTTTACTTGCTGTTTCTTGGAGTACTTTTCTAAATCCTGCACCATAGTAAATATTATCACCTAATACTAACGCTACTGCATCATCTCCAATAAACTCTTCACCAATAATAAAAGCTTGTGCAAGTCCATCTGGGGAAGGTTGAATTGCATATGATAAAGAAATCCCGTAATTACTTCCATCCCCAAGAAGCGCCTCAAATCGTGGAGTATCCTCTGGTGTTGAAATAATGAGAATATCTTTTATCCCTGCAAGCATGAGTGTTGATAATGGATAATAAATCATAGGTTTGTCATATATTGGGAGCAACTGTTTACTCGTCACCATTGTCAATGGATATAAACGTGTTCCACTTCCACCCGCTAAAATTATACCTTTCATGTGAAAACCTCCAATAAAAATCTAAGTGTATTATATCATAGTTTAGTAAAATTGAAAAATTTACTCGTTTTTATTTTTCATTATTTCATATTTCACAAGTGCTAATTCTTGAGCAAGCTTTTTAATTTGATTCTGCTTTTTGACAATTTTTGCTTGTAAATTAATTACAAAGAAATATAAAATAGCTATTGTGATAATAAAAATCATATTCACTTCACTCTGAACACCAAAAAATGCTGAAAGTTGAAGTAATATTTTGGGAAAAATTGAAACTACAATTAAGAATAACGAAACAATCATCGGAAAAATCATATCATTCACATGATCTTTTGACTGAGTGAGCTTCCACATTAAAAAACTAAAGTAACCAACTGATCCTATTATAAGTAATAATTGTAAATTATGTGTCATTCTATTTCCTCTCCTTCAAATCTTTACGAAACACAGAAATAATGATTGAAATTGTTTGAACAAACATAAATTTCACTGCTTTTAATGGACTGAAGTATGTTTCTCCTGCAACGCGCTCTTGCATTGTAACCTGTACTTCTGAAATTTTATATCCGCTTTTATGTGCCATAACTAAAAAATCTGATTCTAGAGGCATGTTATCTAGCATCATCAATTTACGAGCAATTTTCTTATTATATACTCGCATCCCACTTGTTGGATCAGTAATCTTTTTACCTGTTGTAAAGCGAATCAAAGTTGAAAGCCATTTCCCACCAAATCCTCGCAAAATCGTCTGATTATACGTTCCTGTTCCATCTAAAAAACGACTCCCTATGACAATGTCATTACCTTCTTGCGCTTTATCGATTAAAAGTTGAATATATTCTGGAAGATGCTGACCATCACTATCAAATTGTACAAAGTAGTCATAATCATTTTCAAGCCCATATTTAAAACCAGGTTGTAATGCAGCACCCAGTCCTTGATTAATACAGAGGTCTAACACATTCGCTTCCAAGTTTCTAGCAACTTCTAGCGTTCTATCTTTTGACCCATCATTTAAAATGATAAAATCAAATTGACTATACTTTTCTTTCAATGTCGGAATAATTAATGGTAAACTTTCTTCTTCATTGAAAGCTGGAATTAATAATAATATTTTCATTACAGATCTCCTTCTGAAAAAAATGTTAAAAGCCAATTTGTAATTTCATATTTTTGATAAACTACATCATCAAGCATTACATAATTTGTTGTCATAAAATCTTTTGGTATCTCTGGATTATTACGGTCAATAACACAGATGTTATTTGGATTAAAAAAGTCATACTGTTTAATAGCATCGTTTGTCGTAATTAATTTTTTTCTCATTCCTAATGCGATTTCAATTGTACGCATTGTTAACCCAGTCTGTAATGGATGTTGGATATCTACAATTGCTTCTGATTGTTTAACAATTTCCTGAATTTCTTCATGTTTCAGAGATTCAAAAGAAATATCAGATATTTTGGCATTTCGATATCCTTTTTCTAATAATTTCAAACCAAAGAAAGTCATTTTATTTGGTAAAAACAAATAAAAATAATACTTCCAATTATTTTCCAAACATTTCTGGCGTAACTTACGGATAATTTCGACTCGGTCACTGTGTGCTGTAGCAACAAAAGAAACTTTATATTGAAAATTTGTTTTTGTATTTTCATTTTCACTGTATTTATAATCTGTTGTATAAAACAAAGGTAAAAATTGAATTTGAAATTTTTGACAATCCTCTTTATCAAAACTTGCAACATAATCAAATTGTGGTAATAATTCAATGACCATTGGCTTATTTTTAAAATTATCCCACATATATAAATTGAATTCTGCTTTTTTTTGCTGTTCTTTCAATTCAGTTAAAAGTTTTGATGTTAAAGCTTCTGGATTATTTATCCAAACATAATCATATTGTATATGTTGAGTTTTTTCAAAAATACTTCGGAAATATTTATTGATACGAGATGATATCAGTTTGTGTAAATGCAAGCGTAAAAGAACGGAATCAATAAAGCTCCCTGATAAACGTTCTTCGAACATATCAACTTGTGCTCCCATTAATTCCAATTCATTTTTCAGTGATTTTTCATATCCAAAAAAACTGGGTGTTATAAATAAAATTTTTTTATTTTTAAAATGGCTAACAGTCATTATTTATACAACCCTTTACGTTTCATTTCTTCGATTGACTGTTCATAATTATCTGTTTCAACAGGTTGTTCATTTACCCATTCTGTAAACAGTTTAATCCCTTTATCGAATGTGTATTTAGGTTGGAAATTCAATTCAGTTTGAATTTTACTAATATCTGCAAAATTATGACGAATATCTCCTAGGCGATAATTTCCACTAATTGAAATATTTACATCTGATTGGTACATTTTTTTCAGTGTTTCCGCAACTTTAATTACTGATACAGCTTCTCCAGTTCCAACATTATATGATTGAAAATTTGCATTATCGCTTTCTATTCCAAGAATAGTAGCATCAACAACATCATTTATAAATACAAAATCGCGACTTTCTTCTCCATCTTCAAATATGTTAATATCATTTCCATTTTTAATTCTCGTTGAAAAAATAGATAAAATTCCTGTATATGGGTTTTTCAAAGATTGGCCTGGACCATAAACATTTTGATAACGATAAGCAACAACCGGAATATTTAAACTTTTCCCAACAATCATCAACATATCTTCTTGTGCCTGCTTCGTGAAGCCATAAATTGATGTTGGATGAATTTTGGAATTTTCAGTTGTCGCAACAAGTGTAACATCATGATCACAAGTTGGACACTTCACTTCGAAGTCCCCTTTTGTCAAATAACCATCTTCACGAGTTAAAGGATAAACTGCACCGTGTTCTTCACATATGTATTTTCCTTCTCCATAAATTGCTCTACTTGATGCAACGATAACTTTTTCAATTGTATGCTCGTGATTTGTCATAATATCGAGTAAGTGTGTTGTTCCTGCAATATTAACATTTACATATTTATCAATTTCATACATTGATTGTCCTGTTCCAGTTTCAGCAGCAAGATGGACAACTATTTGAATATCTTTAAGTGCAGTAATCCAATCTTCTTTTGAAGTTACTGTTCCATGAATAAAATTCACTTTCCCTTTAATTTTATTATACAATTCTGATTTATTATAATCTTGACCATGAATCTGCTCTGACATATTGTCAAGTACTGTTACTTTATGACCTTTAGATATTAACTCAAGCGCCAAATGACTCCCAATAAAACCAGATCCACCTGTAATCAAAATATTTTTCATTGTTATACCTCACTCTGTAATTTTAAAAATTTCATCATTAACTATATTTTTTTCAATAAAATAAATACACTTAGAACTATATCATGAATTTTAGATGTTCGTCTAATTTTCCTAGTTCTATTATAGTATATCCGTTGGTTCAGTGGTTTGTTTTTGATAGTTGTATATTCTTCCAACATTTTAATTTTCTCTTGATGTCCGTAATCAGCATAGTGCATCAAGATAAACTGTAATTGTTTATGATTTTGTTGTGCCCATTCACTCACTTCTAATAATTTCCTCAAGTTCTTATGAATTCCTTGTTTTTTATTCCCTATTACATTATTAGCATGTTGTCGATAAAACATCGTTGGATTCTCATCAACATAGACATCACCAATTGTTTGAGCTAAAAGATACATATACCAATCATGAATTATCGCGGGTGGAAATTCTTTTGAAATAAAAGCATCACGCAAGGACTTATTCATCACCATTGTACATCCAAGTGCTATGTTCTCTACTATTGTTTTCGGAAAACTTATTTCTCTATCAATAGCATTTCCTGTTTGAATTGGTAATAGTTCATTATTTACAAGTGTATAATTACCAACATATAAAAATGGTTGTGATTGATTTTTTATATTATTTACTTGAATCATATTGCAAGCAGTAATTAATTTATTTTCAAACCATACATCATCTTGGTCAGAAAATGCATAATAATCATACTTTTCATCACTCAGCTTTAGTAGTTCAAAAAAGCTCTGCGTAACTCCTTTATTTTCTCCTTTAACAATAGATATACATGCTGGATATTTTACTTGAATTTCTTCTAAAATATCACACGTGTTATCAGTAGAACCATCATCGCGAATAAGTAATGAAACTTCAACTCCTGATTGTTGCATAATAGACTCTATTTGTTCTTGAATAAATTGCTCACCATTATACGCTGATAAAAGTACTTGAACTTTCATTTTTTCGCCGCCTCTATTTTTACTTTTAATGATTTTCATCATTAACCTAATGCACAATAAGAAATGAAGATTTAAAAACTTCATTTCTTATTGTTTAAATTTATAATTATCTATTTTAATATATTTACAACATTTTCAACCGTAAATCCAAACTCACGAATAAGAATATCACCTGGCGCACTCGCCCCAAATGTATCAATTGCAAGCATTTTACCATCAAGACCTACATAACGGGCAAGTGAAAGGCTTGCTCCCATTTCAATCCCAAGACGTTTGCGTACTGAAAGTGGTAAGAAGTGTTCTTGTTCTTCTTTTGAAAGTTGGTCAAATAAATTTGTTGAAACCATATTAACAACACGTGTTTTTTGTCCTAACTTCGCAAGTTCTTTCGCTGATTCAACGGCAAGTGAAACTTCACTTCCTGTTGCAATAATAATTTGATCAAATCCTGCATCTTCATAAGCAACTGTCGCACCTTTTGAAATTTCAACACCAGTTGTTTCTAAAACAGGAAGATTTTGTCTTGTTAACACTAAAATTGTCGGACGTTTTGTTTCTCGAATCGCCATAAGCCATGCTTGTTGTGTTTCCATTGCATCAGCTGGGCGAAGAACATTAACATTTGGAATAGCACGAAGTCCTGCAAGTTGTTCAATTGGTTCATGTGTTGGTCCATCTTCACCAACTGCAATACTGTCATGTGTGAGCACATATGTTACAGGAAGACCCATAAGTGCTGCCATACGAACAGCAGGTTTTAAATAATCACTAAATACAAAGAATGTTGATCCAAATGTTTTGATTCCTTTATGAAGTGCTATACCATTC
The DNA here is from genome assembly GCA_051649665.1 of Culicoidibacterales bacterium. GTDB lineage: Bacteria > Bacillota_I > Bacilli_A > Culicoidibacterales > JBOFHN01 > JBOFHN01. The sequence goes on along the minus strand of JBOFHN010000096.1, from coordinate 5,501 downwards.
ATAATTACTGCCATTGCGAATTCACGAACTCCATATTGAATATTACGATTCGTACGTGATTGTGGTGTACAAAGACCATCTGTTTTAATCATTGTCATATTTGAATGTGCAAGATCAGCTGATCCACCTAAAAAGTTTGGTAATGCTCCTGCAAGTGCATTAATTGCATCATGTGATGAATTACGTGTCGCTTGCATAAATCCAACTTCATATTTAGGCATTACATCGGCTAAGTTCACAGGAAGTTTCCCTGCAATTGAATCTTCTAATTCTTTTGCTTGTTCTGGATATTTCGCTGCGTAATTTGCAAATAGTGTATTCCATTCTTCATTTGCTTTTGCACCTCGCATAGCGACTGCTTCTTTATAATCAGCATAAATTTCTTCACTAATCTCAAATGGTGCAAGGTTCCAATTATATGTTTCTTTAGCAGCGACTGCCCCTGCTTCTCCAAGTGGTGCACCATGTACAGCATTTGTCCCAGCTTTTTCACCGGCACCATATCCAATAATTGTTTTAACTTCAATCAATGTAGGACGATTTAAATCTGCTTTAGCTTCTGTAATAGCACGACTAATTGCAGTTAAGTCATTTCCATCTTCAACAAGTAATGTTTGCCATCCATATGCATCAAAACGCGCACGCACGTTTTCTGTCATTGCTGCATCAAGTTCTCCATCAAGGCAAATATCATTTGAATCATACATAACAACCAATTTACCAAGTTGTTGATGTCCTGCGAATGAAGCAGCTTCAGCTGTAACACCCTCCATCAAATCACCATCGCCACAAAGTACATAAGTGAAATGATCAACAACATTATATTCTGCTTTATTATATTTCGCAGCGAGATGCGCTTCTGCAAGTGCCATCCCTACTCCCATCGGAATCCCTTGTCCAAGTGGTCCTGATGTTGCATCAATACCTGCCGTATGACCATATTCAGGATGCCCTGGTGTTTTAGAATCCCATTGACGGAAATTCTTAATATCTTCCATTGATGTATCAAAACCTGATAAATGTAAAAGTGCATAAAGCAACATTGAACCATGTCCGGCCGCAAGGACAAAACGATCACGGTTAAACCATTCTGGATTTGATGGATTTACATGCATATGTTCACTCCAAAGTGAATATGCCATCGGAGCAGCTCCGAGCACCACACCTGGATGTCCTGATTTTGATTTTTCAATTGCGTCGATACCAAGCACACGAATTGCATCAACTGATTGTTGTTTATTGTATGTCATAAAATAATATCCTCCTGTATTTCATTTAACCTTATTATACATTTTTTTTACCTAGAAAGCAATTCCTTAATGGTGAAAAGAAATCGTTATCATTAAATACTGACCTATCATTAAACTAAATTACCTCATCATATTTCCTCTTTGGCTTTATCATTTACAAATAAAAGCAGACTTTCTAGAAAAAGTCTGCTTTTACATTTCTTATTGCACTATCAATCAATCATTTTCGATATGTAAATTGATAAAAGGATTTGATACCTTCTTCTAAACTCAGTGTGCATGGAATTTCAAATTCATTTTGTACTCTACTAATGTCTAGCACATTCCGCTGCACATCAAAACGACGAGATGCCTTATAAATAACACTTGCTTGCTTTTCCAATATAACCTCAAGCATTTCAATAATTTGATTTACACTTGCTCCTTGTCCTGAACCTACATTGTAAATATGATGTAATGTTTGCTCTTTTTCAACAAGTGCTAAAATTATTCTTCTCACATCTTGAATATGAATATAATCGCGCACAACACTTCCATCACCAGTAATAATTATATCTTCACCATTCATTATTTTATTCATGAATACTGCGACAACACCGACTGCACCATTAGCATCTTGATATTCGCCATAAGGATTAGATAAGCGCACAATAATATTTTGCATATCATAGACACGATTATACATTAATAAAATGCTTTCTATTGTTCCCTTTACAACACCATAATGACTAATTGGATGAAGTGTCGACTCTTCTGGAATAGTTTCTAAATCACTTTTATCTCCATATACTGTACCACCAGACGAGAAAAATAACATTGAAATATTTTTATCTTTTATATATTCCAATATGTGAATAGTTTCAATAACATCGATACTGTATCCTTGTTCCGGATTATCCATTGAACTTCCAGGGTGAATAGTGCTCACAAGGTGAATGAGTTTATTAATTTTAATTTCATGTAAAACATCTACTACATTTGAAAATTCAGATTGATACAATTGGCTCGTTGAAAATCCATGTCTTAAAAACCACTCTTCATCAATACGCTTATCAATAATAAATACTTCATGATGAGTTGATAATGCTAGCGCTAAATTTTTACCGATAAAACCACTACCACCTAATAATGCTATTTTCATGATACACCTCTACATCATTATACTTTTTATTTTATCTTACTGTTTCGATATCTAATGCTGCAACAACTTTTGCATTCTCTTTTTCCCATGTAATATCAGCAATAACAGCATTAATTGCATGATGTTTTTTCTCTACTTCACTTGGGTTTTGGAGCACATGATCAATTGCATTAAAAATACTTTCTGCCTCTACGTCACAATAGAAAAAATAACTGTTTTCTGGATCTACCCATTCATTATTTTCTCCTCTATTCATCACAACAGTTCCTCCACTTGCTGCAACTTCAAACGGTAATAGCGAAAGATTGGTCAATGACATCACAAGTACAACATCACTGTTTGCATATAGTTCCCCACACTCTTCACGTGAAAGCACACCTTTATCAATATATTCATATGGAATAGGAAAATGTGATAAAATACTTGATCCAGCAAGAGCTATTTTAGAATCTGGATACTTAAGAGCTATTTTTTCTAATGCAACATTGGCTATATCAAAACCACGACGTTCTGTTTCTGGACGTGCATAGAATGTAATTTGCTTCGCTTTCTCAGTTCTCTCTCGCTTAAAATAGGCATCTTTGTCATATGCAAAACCAAAACTATATACTCGCTCAAAGCCGTAACCTAGCATTTTCTTTTTCAACCATTCCCCTGCTGTCACAATAAAATCAAATGGCATTTTATACGTATTTTCTGCCATATGCCATGTTGAGCCAACTGGATGGAAGTACGGTTCAAAATCTTGAACAAAATAGGCCCGCTTTTTCGTTTGAGAGAATCCATGCACATAATAACACGTATCCCACGATGTTGCAAATGTCACATCATAATAACGAGCTATTGTATCAATATTGTTATATTTAACATAGTAAACATCAGCTTCAATCTCAAAAAATGTTTCACGCACAACTGCTGCTGCTTCGTACTCCTCGATTCCTTTTAAACTTCCGATAATATAAATATCATTTTTATATCCTGCTTTTTCTAAAAAGGAAATTGTTCGAAAAATATTCATATGTCCACCAGAACCCGCACTAAATGGAGGGACAAACCACGCAATTCGTTTTTGCTCATTTAGAATAAGAGGATTAAGATTCTTTTCAGTTGAAGCTATATGTAAAAAATTATGTGGTAAAGAGTTGTTGTATTTTTTACGTTCTTTAATATTTTTACGACCTTCCGCTAAAAGCCAAATAACACCCTTTTTCCAACGTTTCATACCCTCTGGATTATCAATAATTGACTGCTTTCGGTAACCAATATAATAACCCGAAATTTTAGCTGTGTTTTTCTTCAGTGAATACATCTTTAGACTTATTTTTTTCAATAGTGGGACCTTCATTGTTTTAAACACTTGCTGGTCAGCTTTATATGTACGAAGAATTTGAATTGGAAGTTTACTTACATGTTTCTCAAGAGCAATATTAAACATATTATAAATAGCGCGTGAATCATCTGCATATCTTCGCATCGCTTCTTTAAATTTATATTTATGTGAGTGATAAACCACTGCATTGTGTGCATAAGCTTTTTTATATCCTGCTAAGAGAATTTTTTTTGCCCAAATTTGATCTTCTGCAAATTCTACTTCTGGATATGGAATCTTTTCCCAAACTGTTTTTCGCATTGCAGAAGCATTATCAGAATAAAATGATAAATGTGCTTGATATCCTGCATCTGATGCAAATCGATCATAATCATCAATACTAAAAATAGCACCATCACTGTCATCACGAAATGATTCAAAATGCTTTCTCAATGCTTCTTTTTCATAAATATCACCATTTTCGTATGCTATATGACGACCAAATACACCTGCAATTTGTTCATCTTTACTAAATGGTTTTATCATTTCACTAAGCCACTTGTTATCTACTGGCAATGCATCTTGAGTGATAAATACTAAAAAATCCCCACTTGCCAGACTCGCCCCATAATTTCGTGTACGACCATGTTGAAACGTAATTTTTTGGATACGAGAATATATAATTCTTGAATCCTTTTCTGCCATCATCTTTGTAAATTCACCAGAATCATCAGATGAAGTAGAATCAACAACAACAATTTCAAAATCTTCGTATTCTTGGACTAAAAGTTTTTCTAATACTTCTTTGTACAATGTTCCACCATTATAAAGTGGAATAATCACGCTCGCCTTCATTTTACCACCTCAACTGTCATATCTGTTAATAGCATTCCTTCTTGATTCGCAAATTTAGGATTCGAATTTTTGATTTGTAACTTAGCTACAACACCCATTACAAAATGCTGAATTGTCTTTTCATCTGAAACACCTACAACAACTGAATACTCCCCTGTATTCAAACTATGTTTAGGAATGCAAATTGTTAATTCAAATCCACCATCAATATCATAAATGTTACGATACGATATCGTATCCCTTAATTCAATACCGCTCATCTTTATCCCCACATAAACACGAGCTTTATCAACCGGCATCATACTTTCTATACGAACTTTAAAATGAATGTCATCATCTGTTGTTAATTTAAGAGGATCTTGACCAAAGAAGTCGATACTATCAAAATGCATAACATCTCCGCCAATCACTCCTTCACTTTCTCCACTTGTCCCTACAGCAATCAAATATTGTTGTACAACAGGATCAACTTCACCAATTTGTCTTACTTTTCCGCCATCAAGCCAAACTGCACGATCACAAAATCCTGCAAGTGACATGATATTGTGCGTTACAAATAATATCGTAACCCCTTTTCTTGAAAATTCTTTAATCTTTTCAATACATTTTAATTGAAAAAGTGCATCACCAACTGAAAGGATTTCATCTACTATTAAAATATCCGGTTCTATATTAATAGCGACTGAAAAAGCGAGACGCGCAAACATCCCTGATGAATAATTTTTAACAGGTTGATGAATGAATTCACCAATATCAGCAAATTCTAATATAGTGTCAATTCTCGCTTCCATCTCTTCGCGCTTAATACCTGCTAAATCACCTTGGAAATAAATGTTCTCCATACCTGACAAATCCATATTAAACCCTGTTCCAAGTTCAAGAAGTGATGAAATTTTACCATGAACTTTAATTTCACCGCTATTAGGGTATGCAACTCCGGTAATCA
>JBOFHN010000095.1:0-2280 GCA_051649665.1 Culicoidibacterales bacterium | reverse complement strand
CAAGGTGTACATTCCCTGATGTTGAATCGATTTCTCCTGATAAGATTTTTAAAAATGTTGATTTCCCAGCACCGTTGGCACCAATAACACCATAACAGTTCCCTGGGGTAAATTTAATACTTACGTCTTCAAAGAGTTTTTTCCCAGAAAACATCAGTCCAAGATTGGATACAGTTAACATAATTACCTCCTAATATTTTTGAACATTGTTTTTATTATAACATATTTTTATTTTGCTTTCTACGGTGGTGATTTATTTTCTTGGATTGACTCGAAAAAGATGTTATGATATTCTTGTAAAGAAATATATTTGTTAAAAGGAGCATCTTTATGAAAAAGTTTAAGCAATTCATGATGATTTTAATAATAACAATTGTGGCTATAGCTGCTTTTTTATACCAAACTAGAGTAGCTAGTGCAGGACAAAGTCCAACAGTTAATTATTCAGCCCACGTGCAAAATATTGGATGGCAAGCATATGTATCCGATGGAGCACTTGCAGGAACATCAGGTCAAAGTCTTCGAGTTGAATCGTTCCGTATGAACTTGTCAAACCTCCCAGTCCAAGGGGATATTAGTTACGCAACACATATCCAAAATATCGGATGGCAAGAGGCAAGAACAAGTAACCAAATTTCAGGAACAACAGGGCAATCACTCCGCATGGAAGCAATGCGTATTAGCCTTACAGGTGAAGTTGCAAAACAATATGATGTGTATTATCGTACACATGTTCAAAATGTAGGATGGATGAATTGGGTGAAAAATGGTGAAGATGCTGGAACAACGGGTCGTGGACTTCGAATGGAAGCAATCGAAATTAAACTTGTGAAAAAAGAAAGCACAGCAACTGAAAAACCAAATGTTAATTATCAAGCACACGTACAAAATATCGGATGGCAACCATATGTATCAAATGGAGTGCTTTCAGGGACATCGGGTCTTGGGCTTCGAGTTGAATCATTCCGTATGAATTTGTCGAATTTGCCAGTACCAGGAGATATTAGTTATGCAACGCATGTCCAAAATATTGGGTGGCAAGCTCCACGAACAAGTGATCAAATTTCAGGAACGACTGGACAATCACTTCGAATGGAAGCAATGCGCATTAACCTCACGGGTGAAATCGCAAAGCAATATGATATTTATTACCGTACACACATTCAAAACTTCGGTTGGCTTGGTTGGGCTAAAAATGGTGAAGATGCGGGTAGCGAAGGGAACTCACTTCGAATGGAAGCAATTGAAATTCAACTTGTTAAAAAAGGTGAAACAACAACGATACAGAAAACTAATGCTTTTGTTAGAAAATTAGCTACTGGTGAAAAAATATATGCACATCGAGGTGCCTCGGGTGAATGTGTAGAACATACATTTCAAGCGTACGATTTAGCTATCAAACAGGGAGCTAAGAATATTGAACTTGATCTTGTAACTTCTAAAGATGGAACATTGTGGGTATCACATGACCTTACTGCGAAAGCGATGACGCTTGTAGATAAAAAATATTCAGATATGACAGATAAAGAGATTAGTCAACTCAGAATTACTAAGTTGCGTACAAAGGATGATATACCTATCCTGAAATTAAGTGATGTCTTTAATCGATATAGTAATCGAATTAACTATGTAATTGAAACAAAACCAAAACAAAATCAGGATGCTAAGCTTGTTAACATGATTAAAGATTTAAAATTACAAAGAAATGTTGTTTATCAAACAGTTCAAGATAATATAGCAGCATTTGACTTAGTGAAAAAAGAAATACCTGAAACTCAAACAATGCTACTCATTACAGAACAAGATCGTCTGAATCGTGCAGTGAAGTTTAACAATGTTGATATTTTAGGTGTTTATGGAAAAATTTTAAATCAAAACAATGTGGATCTTGTTCATGAAAATGGAAAAAAATACAATGTTTGGAATTTAAATACAGATGAAGAAATCAAAAGAGCATTGTTATTGGGTGTTGATTCATATTTTACCGATTATCCAGCGAGAGGGATATCATCTGAAAAATCATTGATAGGTGCTTAAAAAGAATATTATTAATTTAAAACACTGTTTTCATTAATGGAAGCAGTGTTTTTTGTAATTATTTTGAGGATGGTTCATGGCAAAAAAAAGTAAGGTTTGAAAATGAGTTCTATCCGATAGAACTCATTTTCATGTAGAATTAATCTTCGGATGTATTATGTTTTACTTTTCTGTTTCGTAATTGAACCAGAGTATGTTATAATAAAAAAGATATTGTAAAAACGGAGATGAACTATGAATCAA
>JBOFHN010000094.1:0-5139 GCA_051649665.1 Culicoidibacterales bacterium | reverse complement strand
GGGTATTAGTAGGAGTTAGAGCAGGTATGTTTTTTTGTTCATTGGATTCTGTTGGTGCAATAGGTTCTATTTTTTTTATTTGATCTTCTTTTGGAATAGTTACTGATTCAACACTAGAAGATTGCTCAACCTTAGAAATGTCATTTGCTTTCGAATTCTTATTACCAATTGTGTAAATATAGCATCCAATAGCCAAACATAGGGTAAATATTAATGTAATAGTAAGTATAATAATAATCTTTTTTTTCTTTTTTTCTTTTTTATTTATTATCATTTTCCCACCACCAATTTTTCTTTATAACTCTACAATCATACCACACATAACAACATTTTTAAAGACTTAATCTATGCAATAACAAATAGTGTTCCCGTCCAAAGTAATGAAAACGTATTATCTGATATTATTATGTAACTATTTGTTTTTGATGGTGTTTTATATAAATTATTCCCACTCAATTGTCGCTGGTGGTTTTGATGTAATGTCATAGACAACGCGGTTAATTCCTCCGACTTCATTTACAACGCGTGATGATACTTTTTGTAATACATCCCACGGAATACGAGCAAAGTCAGCTGTCATTCCATCAATTGCTGTGACAGCGCGAATAGCGAGTGTATAATCATATGTTCGAAAATCACCCATGACTCCTACTGATTGAATATTTGTTAATACTGTAAAATATTGCCAAATATCGCGTGTGAGTCCAGCGTTTGCAACTTCTTCTTGTAAGATGGCATCACTTTCGCGAACAATGCGAAGTTTTTCTTCGGTAATATCACCGATAATTCGAATCGCAAGACCTGGTCCTGGGAAGGGTTGTCGCCAAACCATGTTTTCACTTAATCCCAGTGCGATTCCGAGTGCTCGTACTTCATCTTTAAATAACATATTTACAGGTTCGAGTAATTTAAAGTCCATATCCTCAGGTAATCCACCAACATTATGATGTGATTTAATCGTCTGTGCAGTTTTTGTACCTGATTCAACAATATCTGTATAAAGTGTACCTTGAGCAAGCCATTTAATATTATGTGCTTGCTTTAGTTTTGCTTTTTCATCGTCAAATGTATATACAAATTCATTACCGATGATTTTTCGTTTTTGTTCTGGATCACTTACACCAGCAAGTTTTGATAAAAAGCGCTCTCTTGCATCAACACGGACAACATTCACATGGAATTGATTGTTAAATACATGCATGACATTGTCGCCTTCATTTTTTCGAAGAAGACCATGATCAACAAACAGACATGTAAGTTGATTTCCTATAGCACGATGAATCAGTGCTGCAACAACACTTGAATCAACTCCACCACTGAGCGCACATAGTACATGTTCATCGCCTACTCGTTCACGAATTTTGACAACTGCTTCATCAATGAAATTTTCCATCGTCCACTCACATGAAGCTTGACATACAAGTGACACGAAATTACGAAGGATATCTGTCCCATACTCACTATGATTCACCTCAGGATGAAATTGAACACCGTATAATTGGCGTTCAGTGTCACTCATCATAACAATCGGTGTTGTTTCCGTTTTTGCATGTGCGGCAAATCCATCTGGTAATGCTTCAACATGATCTTGATGTGACATCCATACATTTTGTTTTTCTGGTGTATTTTCTGTTAGTGGCGTTTTTAGTTTGACTTCAATTTGTCTCAATCCATATTCTCCACTTTCACCTTGTGCTACTATTCCACCAAAATGATGTGCAATATACTGCATACCGTAACATATACCGAGAACCGGTATCCCAAGATTAAAAATATCAGCATCTAAAACATACGCATCAGACGCATACACACTTTGTGGTCCACCTGATAAAATAATCCCTTTTACATTTGCTTTTTGTTTAATTTCTTCCGCGGTAATTTCATGACTAACAAGTTCTGAAAAAACACCAATTTCTCGAATACGTCGAGCAATTAATTGATTATATTGACTTCCAAAATCAATAACGATAATTTGTTCATGTTGCATATAATTCTCCATTCATCTGGTATTTATTTCGAGTAATTTGGTGCTGCTTTTGTAATTTGAATTGTATGAGGGTGTGATTCCTTCAGTCCTGCTCCTGTGATTTTCACGAAACGCCCATTTTCTTTTAAATCTGCAATGCTTGCTGTTCCACAATATCCCATACCAGATCGTAGTCCACCCATCAGTTGATAAATCACATCAGCAGCAGGTCCTTTATGAGGAACGCGGCCTTCTATTCCTTCGGGAACAAGTTTTTTCACTTCTTTTGCATCACTTTGGAAATAGCGATCTTTACTTCCACGCTCCATTGCAGCAAGTGATCCCATACCAACGTATACTTTATAACGACGTCCATCGAAAATAATCTCATCTCCTGGTGACTCATCACAACCTGCGAGTAAACTTCCGAGCATCACACAATCTGCACCAGCAGCAATTGCTTTTACAATATCACCAGAAAGTTTTATTCCACCATCTGCGATTACACCAACATTATGTAATTTACAAAGTTGAGCCACATTATTAACTGCAGATAATTGCGGAAATCCAACACCAGCAACAACACGCGTTGTACAAATTGATCCAGGTCCAACTCCAACTTTCACTGCGCTTACACCCGCTTGAATCAGCGCAAGTGCAGCATCTGGTGTCACAATATTACCAGCGATAATATCAAGCTCTGGGAATTTATTTCGAATCAATGCAACAGCATCGATGATTCCTTTTGAATGACCATGGGCCGAATCAATTGTAATCGCATCAACACCAGCGCTTACAAGCGCTTCGACACGCGTTTCAAGTTCTGCTCCAACACCGACAGCACCTGCAACGCGAAGTCTTCCCAAATGATCTTTACACGCTTGCGGATATTCTTCAACACTATCAATGTCTTTAATTGTTATTAATCCTTTTAAATGATTACACTCATCAACAATTGGTAATTTCTCAATTCGATGTTCAAGTAAAATTGCCTTTGCTTCATTCAATGTTGTTCCCACGGGAGCAGTAATTAAATTATCACGCGTCATCCCATCGTATACATGTGTCCCATCTAATTCTCGATATTTTAAATCACGATTTGTGATAATACCAATCAACTTCCCTTCTTCAACAACAGGCAGTCCTGAAATTTTATACATCTTCATCAATTCATTTGCTTCCATGAGCGTTGTATTACGATTTAATGTAATAGGATCCAAAATCATTCCACTCACCGATTTTTTCACAACGGTAACTTGTCTTGCTTGCTCTTCAATCGACATGTTTTTATGAATCACTCCAAGTCCACCCATGCGAGCAAGTGCAATCGCCATTTTACTTTCGGTTACCGTATCCATCGCCGCTGACATAATTGGCACATTAAGTGTAATATTTTTCGTTAACTGCGTTTGTAATTGAACTGTATTTGGTAAAACTTCTGAATATCCTGGGACAAGTAAAACATCATCGAATGTATACCCCTCTTGTATAATTTTTCCGTTCATTGAATCCATCTTAGTACCTCCTAATAAAAATAAAAGACGTACATTGCATGTACGCCCAAATCTCTACAGAAAAATAAAAGACATATCTTCATCTTTTATTTCTGTATAGTCCAGACATTCCGGTGTCTTAGTAGAGACGCGTAGGCCAATTCCTATGCATATATACATTAATATTTTTTATTGTTATTAGTGTACCATGTTTTCAGTTAAAACACAATCACATTTTGTTCCTTTAGCTGTATACTCACTTGATATTTTTAAAAATTAAATGACTTCCATATACAGCATATTGCCTGCTGAATCAAAATATGTACATGTCTTTTCCACAAGTGAAACCTTCCATGATGCAATACCGCTTGCCGTTGTATTTTCAAGCCACGTTGGAAAATCACTCTCACCTCGCTGATGCGATTTTAAACTTGCAACAAATGCATCAATATTTACTTCACCAATTGGGAAATTAAAAAATGTTTCCTCACCTTCTATCACATCGGTCGTTGTATAGTAAGTGGTGTGTGCAGTTTGAGCATCAACAGTAAAATACAATACGCCTACTGTGTTTAATCCTTCTACCAATTTTAAAAAGTTACCGTTACTCATTTTCTTTATTTGTTTAATTTCTTCAATATGCATATTGTACCCCTTTTGTTTTGTATATCATATCACTTTCATCAAAAAAGACAAGTTAAACTTGCCTTTCATCTTAAAATATTAACTTCCTGCTCCACTATATGCACGCATGCCAAACTTCCAAAAAACACCTGCAACGGTACATGTTAAGAGTCCTGCAAGCGGTGTGAAAAATGACATCGTCGTGAAATGATCACCTACAAAATAAAATGTTGCTGGATAGTAACCTGTAAATGCGTATGGTAAGAGAAATGTTAACATTCCTGCTAGTACATTTGGAAACAGAGTAATTGGATATCGGCTTACACGATCAAATGAAAACATCGCAAACATAACAGGTAAACTATCGACCATCCAAAATGAGAAAACCATAAAGAATAGACAAAGACCAACATAAATCATCGCTGATCCGAGAATAAAAAATGGAACCATCAATACATTTATAATCGTTACAGGAATTGAAAGAGTTCCCCATGCATAGATCATCGCAATCAATCCGATAAGAAATTGAAATACTCCCATATATTGAACACGCTCGGAGATAACTTGAAAAAGTGGACTCACGGGCTTTGTCAATAATCGATCAAACTCACCTGTTTTAATATATTTCCATCCAAAAGTCCACATTCCATCAAAAAAGGTAATATGAATTGAACGCCCCATCGTTGCAAAAGCATACATCATGAGGAGCTCAGAAAGACTCCAACCAGCAATATGTGGAATTGAATTGAAAACAATAAAGATAAATCCGAGTCCGAGTCCTTGCTCAGCAAACATCGACATTATACCAATAATAAAGTCAAGACGATATTCCATATTTTGCTTCACGAAGTTTTTTAAATATACGCGGTATATTTTCCAATAATAACTGATCATCTTTTACCCTCCATTCACTACGATATTATGCATAATACATTTTTTCCAAATAATACTTGTTAGTCCAAACATACCAATAATCCATAATAATTGACTTCCAAACATTGGCGCGGCTTGAACAAGACTTTCTGATTGAACAAATAATTGAGCAGGCACTGAAAG
>JBOFHN010000093.1:0-5536 GCA_051649665.1 Culicoidibacterales bacterium | reverse complement strand
AAGCGCTTGATGGTTCAACTTCAGCGAGAACTTTCAAATTATGGAGAATATACCTATATTTCAGAAGTGATTGTGAAAGTCTGTTTATATCTTCATTTTGAGGATGAAGAGGAATACCTTTCAATGGCAACTTCAAAATTAACGCTTCATATGTATGAGAATGATTATGTGGATGCAGGCGGGATATATCAAGTATTAATTGATAATCGTGGTGGACAATTAACGATTGATTATTTTCAACCCATTGAGGAAGTATAGATGAAATTAGGTACACTGAAAGAACTCAAGCATAGTCGTGTTTTTTTTGATAAACAACCACCACGGTTTATGACATACTTTACTTGGTTTGTGGTCGGACTCCTCGCAAGTTCTCTCTACGTGACATCAATTACAACGAAAAATTATGTTGTAAAAGGAGTAGGGAGTGTTGTGAGTTCTGATAAGGTCACATTTACATCAAAAGTTGCAGGAGTTATTGTCGCACAACATAAAAAAGAAGGAGAAAGTGTGAAAAAAGGAGATCTTTTATTGACACTTTCATCAGGAAATGAAGGCATACAAAGTACTGAATACAGTAAACAAATTGAACTTTTGAAATCACAAATGAATGCACAAGATATATATGAACGTTCACTCAACGAGAAAAAGAATTACCTCCAAAATATGGGAGGTCAACAAGCTTATTTTGGAAAGGTAGAATATTATCTTTCTCAAATTCAAACAGGAAATGAGAATGCGAAAACACAACAAGAGAAAATCGCAACAAAAAGAAAAGATCGACAAGTACTTGTAAATAAAATTAATACATTAAGTAAGGATAAACAGGTGAATGCAGTAGAAATTGAAACAAAGTATCAAGAAATTAAAACGCTTGATGAAGAAATAAAATCATTGACAAGTGAAGTTGCAAATGCGGGGAATAGTGCTCAGTCAACATATAATCAGCTTGTTTCAGAACTTGGAACAGAGCGCTTACAGGTGAATGCAAAGAAGCAAGAACTTGAATCGCAGTATCAAGTTCAAATTACAAGTGATGAACAATTAAAAATTTATGCATCACAGAATGGAGTTATTCATTATAATACTCCGATTTCAGTCGGTAGTGCAGTGCAGCAAGGTGCCCAGATTGGAATGATATTTGGTGGAGAAGAAGGTAAATTACAAGTTGAAACATATATTCAAGCTATTGAACGGACAAAAATTCAAGAGGGAAATGACGTGAAATTAGCGATTGCAGGACTGAGTCAAACAAAGTACGGGATGTTAAATGGTAAAGTCGTATCGATTGGAATTGCACCACTTATTCAAGAAACAAAAGAAGGACAGATGCAAGTATATCAAGTTATTGTTGAATTAGATACATCAATACTTAAACAAAATAAAGAAGAATATCAGGTATATTCAGGATTACAAGTTGAGTCGCAAATTGTATATGATAAAGAAACATATTTAGATTGGATATTAGAACAACTCAATTTGAAGGAGTGATCGTATATGAAAATGATATGTATACGTGGGCCAAGAGCCCGCCCATGAGTAATGAAAAACGGGAGAAACAAATTTTATTTTATAGAAGGAGGTCTTAACTATGGAAGTGGTTATGCCAAGCACGTATCGTGTACTCGAAAATGATGAAATGATGTATTTAGATGGAGGGTTAGGAGTTCCAAATTGGGTTGGCGCATATGCCATTAATCAAGGTGTAAATCTGGCTATTTCTTGGGCTTTAGGGGGCGGAGGAGGAATAGTTATGGCTAAAGCTGCGATTAAAGCAGTTGGAGTTGGTTATATGACAAGATTGCTTGCGAATGCTATTGGAAGATTTGTGACAGTACAATTAGCAAATAGAATAGCAGGAACAGTTGTTGGATTTTTAAATGGAACAGGTGGATGGAGTATCGGAGGTGCAGTTGCGAATCACTGGGATAGATTTGATTCAAATAGAAATAATGGATGGATGGATATTTAGATGAAAGCAAAATTGTATTTAACTTTATTTATCTTAGTTTTAGGGGTGCTTATTTTGACGATTGGGACTTATGGTAGTTATTTTTTGCCAATAAGTAATACGTTATCGGGTGTTTTGGTCGGTTCCGGATTACTATTATTATTATTATCCTATATATTAGCTAAGCAAAGTAAATAATAATAATTTATCTATAAAAACAGTTGACACCACTTTATCAAGGTGGAAAATCAAATTGACTAAAAACAGATGAAAATCAATCAAATATGTTATAAAAATGAGTGGTTCGTATACTGTAGTGCAATCGCTCCATTAAGTAATTAACCAGTCTTCGAAAGAAGGCTGTTTTTTTATTTGAAAGATTAGAGCATAAATTTTATTGATAAAACAAAATTATAGTATAATATAGTACAGGAGGATTGAGTATGTCTATTTTAGAGCGCACACTAAAACTTGTATTTGCAACATGTATATCGATTTGGATTGCCCAAGTCTTTCATTTTCAATATGCAACATCAGCAGGTGTAATTGCTATTTTGAGTATTTTAGATACACGTCGTTCATCGTTCAAGATAGCTGGGAAACGTTTTTTATCCGCCATAGCGGCAATTGGAATTGCGAGTTTAGTTTATTATTTCTTTGGCTTTTCAATTGCAACAATTGCTCTTTATTTACTTATCTATATTCCAGTCGCATATTATGGAAAATTAGAGTCTGGAATTGCGCCGAGTACAGTTCTGGTCTTTCATTTATTTTTAGAAAAGAGTACATCAGCGTATTGGATTATGAATGAAATTGGCCTTTTTGCTATTGGAGTGACGATTGCACTGATTTTAAATCTTTATATGCCATCGAAAGAAAAAGAAATTGAATTGTATTATGTTCGTGTTGAAGAATCGTTAAAAGCGATTTTAATACGATTTCAGCAGCTGTTACTCAATGGAGATGGATCAAATGATGCGACGCTAATTAATGAATTAGATACGATTTTGAATAATGCTTTTAATGTTGTATATGTAGAGCAACATAATCAATTATTCCATCAGACAAATTATCAAGTTCATTACTTTGAAATGAGAATGGAACAAAATAAAATACTTAGACAAATTGCATCAAATATGAACTATATTCAGTTTGAAGGAGATGAAGCTTTTATTTTGGCACAGTTATTCAAGCGAACTGCAGATCAATTAAGTCGAACAAACTCAGCTAAAACGTTACTTGATGATATTGAAGTGTTTTTATCGAGTTTTAGACAACGCTCACTTCCTAATACAAGAGAAGCATTTGAAGCACGAGCAATTTTATTTCAAATTTTACACGACCTTAAACGCTTTATTCAAATCAAAGTTGATTTTTATGGAAAATATATAATAAAAGATTAAAATATAAGGGAAGAAATCATAGTTTAGAATGCTCAAATTTCTAAGATGCAATATTACATATTATAAGGAATATATAATGATAAAAAAGAGTTCGCTATAAAATGAAGCGAACTCTTTTTGTTTATTTTTTAATCTTTTTTAAAACAGGTGTTACGATAGGGAGTAAAAGATTAATTACATATCCAATTCCGAAAAACATAATAATTGTACCAATACCTACCGGGATATTACTTATATTTTGAGTGAAAACAAATGTGATAATTGATCCTAAAATAACAGCGCTTGTATCTGCACAGATACGAACAGTACCGTATTCTTGCTTTGGAAATTTCTCTTTAATAGCAAGCACAAGGTAATCAACTGGCGACATGAGAATTGAAAATGTTAAAGCAATCACTGAACCGAGAGATAGAACAACAATACCAAGAGCTAAAACGAGGTATGATAGCCAACTAAAAGTTCCTGAAGTCATTGGGATTGGAAGTAAGAAAATCAACCATATATTAACAAATTGTCCTAAAACGAATCCACTTAAAATGGATAGCCATTTTATTGGTTCTTTTTTCATAAATGAAGCGATGAAAACAAAAAGTGTTGATACAATTGTAATCATGTCACCATATTTGAAAATATGCCAGGCTTCTGGCGTTACGCG
The DNA here is from genome assembly GCA_051649665.1 of Culicoidibacterales bacterium. Classification (GTDB taxonomy): domain Bacteria; phylum Bacillota_I; class Bacilli_A; order Culicoidibacterales; family JBOFHN01; genus JBOFHN01. Next base: position 1,530 of record JBOFHN010000093.1, on the reverse strand, counting down.
GTTATAGGCACTTAATGTACCACTAAATAAAATTCCCCATGGATCAAGACCGATAGCCGCTTTAACGATGAGTGCTAATCCAAGTGCTAATGTAATCACGCCGATAAGCGACATGAAAAATTCTATTCCATATTTTTTAAATTGTTTCAAATAAATCACATTCCTTTATTATTTTATATCAAGAAGTATATTATAGCATATAATGGAAATATTTATAAGTATATATGTAAAAAGATTCAATATGCTTTGAGTGTAGATATTCATTTTCCTTATTTATACGGAAGCAATGATAAATGTTAAAGTAAGAACTAAGGAATGAATGAAGTTATTGTTTAATTTTTTTAGCAAAAGGGATCTAAAATAGTGTATAATATTATGGTAAATAAAAAAAAGGAGATGGAATTATGGCAACAATCAAGATGACACCTGAGGAGGTCAGAGCATTATCGAAAACGTATAGTGTATCATCACAAGAAATAAATGATATGCTCATACAACTTCAAAATACACAAGATCAATTGTCACATACATGGGAGGGAGATGCTTTTTTAGCATTTGAAGAACAATTTAATCGTATGAAACCAACTGTTCAACAATTTGGAACACTTCTTGAAGATGTTTATAATCAACTTCAAAAAATTGCACAAATTGTGGAAACAACAGACCAAGAAATTTCAAGAACAGTTCGAAATGGTTTTTAATAGTATTGAGAGGGAGGGAAACCTCCCAGTTTTGTTGATTCTGTTATTGATGTAAGAGGGATGCATCATTTTACATGAGTAACAGAATGAGATAAGGAGGATTAAGGATGAAAAAATTAAGGGGCTTTATTTCGGTTGTTATTATTTTGGTGCTACTGACAATAAGTTCAGCAGGGATGTTTGCACTCCCGATTAATAATGATAATCAGAAAGTTTCGGTTGCCGTTGTAAATGAAGATAGTGGAACAAATGTGAATGGAAAACTCTTTGCTTATGGGAATGATTTTTCAAAGTTATTTGTTCAAAATGAAGGAGGAAAGTACGAGGTTACAAGTCGCTTTGCAGCATTGGAAGGATTAAATGATGGCAAGTATGATTTAGCTGTTATCGTACCAAATGATTTTACACAAAAAGCGTTAACCTATGATACGAAACATCCAGAGCAAGCAACACTTGAATATATTAAGAGTCCAAATGCTACCCAAGCGAAATCCCTTAAAGCAGAAATTGTTGCGCATATTTTAAAAGAGAATGCCAATAAGACTTTAGTAAAAGTATTTACATTTGAACTTTTGAAAACAATGCAGGATATACAAATGAAGTCCTTACACATGATTGAAAATGAAGTTCAGTATCAATCATATTTTAAAGATAACGTTGAAGTTCCAATGGCAAATTCGATGAGTAATTTTAATACTTTATTGAATCAACTTTCTGCTGAACAAGGGGCACTCGATCATTTCGATGGAAATGTTAAAATTTTCAATACGGATATTCAGTCACAATATGATATTGAACAAAAGCATTTAATTGACTTTGAAGAATTGAA
>JBOFHN010000092.1:0-3889 GCA_051649665.1 Culicoidibacterales bacterium | reverse complement strand
ATTTGAACCTAATACTGAAAAGGGTGCTACTAATATTATATATGGAGAAAATGGAGCAGGAAAAACTACAGTGATTTCTGCAATCTCTTTATTACGAACAATGGCATTAGGATATCAAAGTCGTTTTATTACAGGTGCTCATAATCTATTTATAAAGGATACTGAAATAACGTTTTATATAGAAGTTGATTTAGGAAATGAGGAAAGTTTTGAATACATATTAATTTGTAGTCAAGGAGAAAAGTATAACGAAATTATTAATTACTGTAAAAAGACAATTATTGACCAAAGAACAGGAGAATTTGTTGATTTAACAGAAGTAGAAAAAGAAAGATTAAATACATATAAGTTAAACAATAAAAGTATCCTGGATATATTGGTTAATGATTTTGAAATTAAAAATAAAGACTTGAAAGAAATTCTTGGAAAGATATATAACTGGTTTAAAACTGGATTAGTATCAATTGGGCGAATGGATGAACAAGATTTTGCTCAGATGTTTCAAGAAGCAAATAAGAAAGAAGAATTTTTATTGCTCTGTAAAAAATTTAATTTGCCAATTTATGATGTAAATATTACTTCTGAAAAAAAAGAAAAACCATCACAATTGATTGAAATTGAAAAAATTATGAGGTCTGAATCAGATATAGATAAAATTGTCGAGGTTTTTGATGTTTCATTTATTCATAAAGATGGAGTACCTATAACATATGATATGGAATCATCAGGAACAAAGAAACTAGTAAGTTATTTTATTCAAGTACTTATCTCACCGAATGCAGTGTTATTAGTAGATGAGTTTGATATAAGCTTACATATTGAGTTATCCAAAGCATTAATTGAATTTTTCCAAGAAAATGGAAATCAATTTATTACAACAACCCATAATTTATTTCATTTAGAAGAGAAAAGTTACTCACCGAGTGCTTTTTGGTTCATTGAAAAAAATGAAGATGAATGTACCGAATTATATAGTCTTAAGGATATTGAAGGGATTAACTTACGAGGAGATAAACGACAAAATTGGAGAAAAATGTATCAAGATTTTCGATTTGGTGCATACCCTAAAAGAATAGTGGGGGTATCAGACAGTAATGAGTAGAGTAGACTTGGAAATGTTTAGAACAATACAGAGAAAAACGCGTCAAATAAAGCGTAAAATATTTTTTATTGTTGAAGGAGAAAAAACAGAGACAGATTATTGTAAAGAATTGCTAAATACTAGATACTGCAAATTACAATCAGAAATCGTACTTGTATCAGAAAATAATGTTTCTAAAATTAAAGAAATTTTAATAGAGAGAAACTATGAGAAGGGGTCAGATATTTGCTACGTATTTCAAGATTTAGATAGATATTCTAAGAAGCATTATTTAAAAGACAAAAATGAACACTTAACACTTTGCCAGCGATATGAAGCATTAAGAAATGAATATCAATTTATTTTCACACAGCCTTCTTTTGAGTATAACATATATTTACATTTAGCAAAAAGACAAGATCAAAAAAATAAATTATTTAAAACGAAAGAAGAAATAATAAAAGAAATTGAAGGTATAATGAAACCTAAGAATCCTATAGGTACTAAATGTAAAGATTTTTATCGATTAAGTGGATGTACAAAAGAAAATTTGGATCAGAAGAATGCTTTTTTTGAAGAAAAGGCTTCGAATGTTAGAGATGTAAGTATTAATCAAATGAAAACTTTTCAAATCAAAGCAAATGGTACTATCGAGAGTTATCTTAATGTTCCAAATTTTTCAATGATCGGTTTGATGTTTCAGACATTAGATAGTATTTTGGATGCTAGGAACGATGAAAAATATGTTAATCGGCATGTATAATATAAAACTCGATGTTTTAGCACTCGTATTGACAGAGTGCTATTTTTCATTTATAATGAATTGGAAATGAAAAATATTTGGAGGAAATAAATCATGGCAAATAAACAATTTAAAGCAGAATCAAAACAACTTCTTGATTTGATGATCCACTCGATTTATTCAAATAAAGAAGTATTCTTACGTGAACTTTTATCAAATGCAGCGGATGCATTGAATAAACGCTATTTTTATGATTTACAAAATGGTGGTGTTGATCGTGAAGCGTACGGTATTCAATTATCAGCTGATAAAGATGGACGTAAAATTATAATTTCAGATACAGGAATTGGTATGAATAGTGAAGATGCTGATCAATTTCTCGGAACAATTGCTCATTCAGGAACAAAAGCATTTATTGAAAGTATTGAAAATGAGCAAAATAAAGTTGATGCAATCGGACAATTTGGTGTCGGATTCTACTCAAGTTTTATCGTTTCGGACCGTGTAACAGTTGAATCAAAAAAAGATGGTTGTGAAGCTATCCTCTGGGAGAGTGAAGGTGTTGAATCATACACACTTGAAACGTCATCAAAAGAGGAAATCGGGACGACGATTACACTTCATTTACGTGAAGGTGAAGAGTTTGATACATTCCTTGAAACATTTACATTACGCTCACTTGTAAAGAAATATTCTGATTATATTCCATATCCAATTCGTCTTGAAGAAACACGTGAAGTGAAAAAAGAAGATAGTGAAGAGACGATACTAGAGCAAACAAATGATGTCATCAATGCACAAAAAGCGATTTGGAAAAAATCAAAAAGTGAAGTGACGATTGAAGAAAAACAAGAGTTTTATAAAAATCGTTACTTTGATTTTGAAAATCCAGTTTTGATGATTGATGCAAAACTTGAAGGTGTAATTAATTATGACCTGCTTGCATTCATTCCAGCACATAAGCCATTTGATTATTATAGTGGTCAATTTAAAAAAGGACTGGATCTCTATTCAAAAGAAATTTTAATTGAAGAAAAAGCAGAGTACTTACTTCCAGACTATCTAAACTTTGTGCGCGGAGTTGTTGATTGCTCAGACCTTAACCTCAACATTTCACGTGAGATGCTCCAAAAAGATGGTGTTGTTGCAAAACTGACACAAGGAATTGAGAAAAAAATTGTGAGTGAGTTGAAAAAACTCCAGAAAAATGATTTTGAATCATACACAAAGTTCTGGGAAACATTTGGACGTGAAATGACATTTGGTGTGTATGCTGATTATGGAATGAAAAAAGACTTACTCCAAGACTTACTCATCTTCAAATCATCAAAAGATAAAACATACACATCACTTGCACAATACGTTGAGAATAATAAAGATCAAGATGTTATTTATTATGTTTCAGGTAGCGATGTTGATGTCATTGATAAAATGCCAGCGATGGAGCCATTTGCAGCAAAAGGAATTGAAGTGCTTTATTTCTTGAACGATGTTGATGAATTTGCAATTCAAATGCTCATGGAATACGGAGAGAAAAAGTTCCAATCAATTACAAATGCAAATATCGATATGACAGAAAACAAAGAACAAGTAGAAGAGAAAACAAAATCAGCAGAAGCGTTGATTGAACTCTTTAAAGAAACACTGAAAGATGAAGTGACTGATGTGAAATTAACTGATGCACTTAAAACAAGTGCAGTGCGCCTTTCAACAAAAGATGGACTTTCAATTGAAATGGAAAAAACACTTGCTCAAATGCCAGGAAATACAGGTGTAAAATCTGATAAAGTATTAGAAATCAATATGAATCATCCAATCTTTAATAAAATTGAAGCGTTGGACGTTGAGAATGATAAAGAAACACTTGCAAACTTTGCAACAGTACTTTATCAACAAGCGCGACTTGTTGAAGGATTACCAATTGAAGATCCAATTGCGTATACAAATTTAGTGAATACACTGCTTGTGTAATAGAGAATCCTCGTGTTTAAACACGAGGATTTTTTATTGAAATGAGAACAAAGCTATGATATAATTTATTTAGAAGTATTTCGAAATAGGTTGTA
>JBOFHN010000091.1:0-31775 GCA_051649665.1 Culicoidibacterales bacterium | reverse complement strand
CCCAATCGCTTGGTTGTGCGGTTAAATGTATATTGGCGCGCCCTATAGGAGTCGAACCCATAACCCTCAGATCCGAAGTCTGATGCTCTATCCAGTTGAGCTAAGGACGCATTACTTATTTAGTATAACAAACTTTTCTATTTTTTTCAACTATAGTTGCTATTTCATGTGTATAAAGTGGTTCTTTTTTTGTTCAAAATATTTGTTTTATACCATATTTTTTGTTATAATAGGAATATTCTTGTGCAAATATATAAAGCACTAAAAATAGGAGGAAAAGTATGCGCGCGTTAAAGATTGAAGGCGGACATAAATTAAATGGAACAATTGAAATCGTCGGTGCTAAAAATAGTACTGTCGCATTGATTCCTGCAATGATTTTATCACACGGCACTACTATTCTCGAGAGTGTTCCTGAACTTTCTGATGTAGATGAAATTTTAGAAATTTTAAATGCATTAAATGTTCAAACATCTTTCGAAAATGGTGTTCTCACAACAGATGCTTCTCAAATTATTAACACACCTATTACAGAGGGACCTGTTCAAAAATTTCGTGCATCGTATTATTTTATGGGGGCTTTACTTGGGCGTTTTGGTGAGGCCCGTGTCGGTTTACCTGGTGGTTGTTTCTTAGGACCGCGTCCTATTGAACAACATATCAAAGGATTTGAAGCACTCGGAGCTGAATTAACGATTATTGATGGATATTATCATCTTAAAGCTGATCGCTTAAAAGGGACAACTATTTATTTAGATATGCCGAGTGTTGGTGCAACTATTAATATTATTTTAGCTGCTGTCTATGCTGAGGGGACAACTATTATTGAAAATGCAGCAAAAGAACCAGAAATTATCGACTTAGTAACGCTTCTTACAAATATGGGGGCTCAAATTCGTGGTGCTGGTACGGATAAGATTCGTATTACTGGTGTTAAAGTTTTAAACAGTTGTCGTCATCAAGTTGTTCCTGATCGTATTGTCGCTGGTACCTATATGATTGCTGCTGCTGTTTCTGGTGATGAGGTTCGTATTAACAACATTATTCCAAAACATCTTGAAGCAGTTATCGCAAAATTAAAAGAAGCTGGTGTTGATATGACAATTGGTGATGACTTTGCTATCATCCGTGGAAAAGGACAATTCCAACCTCTTTCACTGACAACTCAAGTCTTCCCTGGTTTCCCAACTGATTTACAACAACCATTTACCATCTTACTCACACAAGCTGCGGGAACAAGTTTTGTCATCGATACTATTTATAGTGATCGCTTTGAATATTTAAAACACCTCAGCCGAATGCAAGCAAATATTCAACACACACCTGGTGGTCCTGCTGTTATCACAGGGAAAACACCACTTACTGGTGCACGTGTTGAAGCGACAGATCTTCGAGCTGGTGCGGCACTTATCCTTGCTGGACTTATCGCTCAAGGTGAAACAATTTTAACAAAAATCGAGCATGTTGAACGCGGTTACTCTAACATCGTAGAGAATCTTCAAAAACTCGGTGCGAAAATCGAAATTATCTCAATTTAGTATATCCTTTTTAAAACTTATATGATATAATGTATACAACAATGTCATGAATGTGTCTTTTAAAAGTACTATTGTAACATTGGAACATGTAAAAAGGAGGTCACATCATGGAATATACAGATAAAGTACTCGTTTGTCGTGATTGCGGTAAAGAATTCACTTTTACTGCAGGTGAACAAGAATTCTATGCAGAAAAAGGGTTCTCAGAACCAGTTCGCTGCCCAGAATGTCGTGCTCAACGTAAAGCTGAACGCAACAACCGATAACATTACAAAAGCACCTTCGGGTGCTTTTTTTATGCACATTTTTACACATTATTAACACACTATTATGTTGTTTTATTTTGTTATTATAATGGTGTAGAAAGTTCCCGCTTTCTACACCGAATAATTTCTCTTAATATATATTTCCTTATAGTAAAACCACGTTGATGACTTGTCAACGTGGTTTTCTTTACATCATAAATATTGCATATGTAATAATCGATACAACAATATAAATCACTTTCACTTTTTTAATAACGAGGAAAAATAAACTCCCGGCAGCAATAATTAAAAAATGGAGCCAATAATATGAAAACTCACTTTTCAATAATTGAACTTGCATTCCCAGTAAAATAATAAATAAAATAATAAGCAACGGTCGAATGTATTGATCAACTTTTGCTAAAATTGGATGTTCTTGATGTTTTTCAAAATATGGATATAAAATTAAAGCAACTCCTGTTGTTGGTAAAATCAAAATCATAATCCCCAGTATCATTCCAATAAAACCAAATTGTGTATATCCGATATAGCCTGTAATAAGTGGCGCTATCGGTCCTGGTGTAGATGTAGCATATACATACAGTTTAGAGTATGCAGCATCACTAATCAATTGGTAGTCTGTAACATAATATCCATGCATAACTGGGACAAAAGCAACGCCTCCACCAAATGTCACTATCCCTGATAAAAAACTAGCAACAAGAAATTGAAAGAAACTATTCACTTACTTCACCACCCTGCTTAAATTTGAGTGTTGCATAACAAACAACAACCCCTAAGTATAAAAATATTGCAAATGTTGTTGTCATTCCTAAATATAAACATAGACTTGTTGCTACACTCAATAAAATAGTAAAAAGCCAATCACCTTTCGTTTCATTCTTCTTAACTTGCGCTCGAAAAAGCGTCAACACATATTCTGCTGTTAAAATTAAAATAAACGGGATTAATGCGAGTGTTATTTTATGTACTGTTGCTTGTGGTATCGCCGTTTCAAAGATACTAACACTTCCAATAAAAATCAGTGGAAGTATAAAAATAATTGGGACAAGCGATGCAATAACACCGCCGATACCTCGTGTTTTATAATGTATAAGTGCTAGTAATTGCACGATAACAGGACCTGGTAAAATATTAGCAATAATCGCCATTTGATCAAATGATTCAACATCTATCCACTCTTTGTCGTCAACAACTATCTTTCGCACATATGACATCATCGCTGCTCCACCACCAAATGCGGTAAAGCCAATTTGTATCGACGCTAAAAATATTTCATGTAATTTTGCTTTTTCCATATTATCACCTTATACCAGTATACCAAATTCAAAAAAAAAAAGCACCCTTTATCTCTCCGAGTAAAAGGATGCATATATGTTATTTCTTCGATAAATTATCAAGGAAATCCATAATTGTTTTTATATTTTCTGATGATGAAAATCCTGCTGTTCCATGTCCTTCACCTTCCAACAATGTCCATGTCGCTTTTCCAGCACTCAACTGATTTGCTGCATCTGCAAATTTCTTTCCTTGAAGATACGGGATATTTTTATCAATTGACCCTGCTTCGATGAGCATTTTTGGATCATTTGCATCTAAATATGTCGTTGGATTCGCTTGTGCAACTTTTTCTGGTTGTGTTGAAATTTGAGCACCAATATAACGGGATTCAGCTGAGGATACTGAATCTGTCACTGGTGCACTTACTACACCGAGTTCTTTAAAGTCACTATCCATCGTTAAAAAGTTAATTGGACCAAACATATCAACAACTCCTGCAACTGATGATGACTGTGATTCATTTCCTAAATTTTCACTTTCACCGATATAATTTAAATTTCCACTTGTTCCTGCAAGTGCAGCTAAATTACCACCTGCTGAACCACCAATTACATAGATTCTATTTGCATCAATTCCAAGTTCATCAGCATGTGCTTTTAAATATCGAATACATGCTTTCACATCATTAATTGCAGCTGGAAATGGCGCTTCTCCTGAAAGACGATAATTCGTTGATGCAAATGCATAACCACGTTTCAATGCTTCTGTTTTTAGTGCATCATCTACTGAACCCCCACCGCCACTTGGCATTCCACTCATCGGCATTTTCTCTCCACTCGGAACCCCGCCTGTTGGCATTCCACCACCACTTGCAGACATTCCAGCTTTATCTCCCATCATAAATCCACCACCATGAATATTGAGTACAACTGGTACTTTTGTCCCTGCTGTTGGAAATGATAAATCAAATTTTTGGGCATCACTTTTTGTTGCATATGCAATATCGGTTTGATTTTGTTTAGTCGTTTTTGTTGCTGTTTCAACAGATGTTGGCGTATTTGTTTTTTCCTGACAACCTACTAAAAAAGTTATTCCTACAATTGCTATTCCTGCACACATCATTATATTTTTCTTCACATTTCTACCTCCTAAGTTACTTTACACATGCAGTATACAAAATTTTTGTGGTTGAAATGTGACTGTATAAAAAAACTACTAGAAAATCTAGTAGTTTAAAGTATTAATGTTTCATACGTTGTTTTTGGTAAAGTGGATATAGTGGTAATCCAATCACCGCAAGTATCAATCCAACAAGCCAAATTTGCCACCCGATTGTTAGACCAGACATAATTCCTACTACAACAAAAATAATCGAAGCAATAATCCCAAGTATAACCATTACAAGGAGCTTAGTTGTTGGTTTCTCTTTTTGACGTAATACTAAAATTAATTCTGCAATTGTTGTTCCAAGATATGTTGGTAAATTCAAAATTGCAGCGACAGTAATCACGTTTGTAAATTCAGCTCCTACACTTTCACTTCCACGGACAGCGAAAAAGTTTGCAATCACAAAAATTGATGTAACTGCTGCAGAAACAATCAATGCAACTGATGGTGTACGATGTTTTTTATCAACATGACCCATTTGTTTGAAAAAATATCCTTCTTCAGCAGGTGCATAAATACAACGTGCTGTCGTTAAAAACCATCCTGATAATGCACCGAGTACAGAAATACCAATTGCTACATTGATAAACAAGTACCAGAAATTAGAAATTCCAAAGAAATTATCACCGAGCATTTGGGCAAATGCATCTGGAAATGGTGTTTCACTAGAAGCAAGCGTTGCTTGTGGCATGACACCCATCATTAATACTGAAACAAGTAAATAGACCGCTGCTGCAATTAAAAAACCATAGAGTGTACTCTTGAAAATATTTTTCTCTGGTTCCACAATTTCACCGCCAGCAAGCGTTGATGATTCAATTCCCGTGTATGCCCAATAAATATAAGTGACAGCGCCTACTATCATCGCAAACCAATTTGGACGAACAACGCTATATCCTGCATCAGCAGGTGTAACCGCTGATGTATGAAGATTATCAATCTTAAAGAAAAACAACGCAACAACAATAAAAAGACCGAGAACAGCTAATTTAATAACAGTGGTAATATAACTTACTTTACCTGCTTGCTGTACACCAATATAATTAATAAATGTAACAACACCTATAATAAGTAATGTAAATATAAGACGCTTTCCTGATCCTTCAATAAACAGGGAATGTCCTGTCAATTTCACCAAAATAGCTTCCACCGTTGTTACAAACAGTGATACAATCGCAGCATTTCCAATCGCTGATGTAATCCACCATACCCAAGACATTGTATATCCACCAAAATTACCATATGCCTGTTTAGCATATACAACAGGTCCACCAGTATCAGGATATTTCGTACTCAGACGAGCATAACTCATCACAATAAAAAGCATCCCGACTGTAACAATTAACCAAGCAATCATAGTCCAAAGTGGTGTCGATTGTTTGGCAATTCCACTTGGAATTCCAAAAATTCCTGATCCAATTATATTCCCTACAACAAGTGATGTCGCTATCGCTAATGTTAATTTTCGCGCTAATGACGTTGGTTGTTGCGTTTTTACTTCCTGTCCTTCAACAGTTTCTTCTCTGATGACATCATCACTCATATATATAACCTCCAACATTTTAAAATATATGGTTACAATTATAACCTAATTAATACAAAAAGTAAAGTGCTTTTGTATACAATGAACACCCACATTATTATGGCAATAATATGTGTAAACCAAAAATACCATTTTTTCGTTTTATGGTGAAATATAAGCATCGCAGAGACACTCCCGATAACACCACTCAATAGTGATATTAAAAGCAGTGTTTTCTCAGATATTCGCCATTTTTTCTTTTTCGCTTTATATTTATCTAAGCCATAAAGGAAAAAAGAAATGATATTCATCATTCCTATAAAATATACTATATATAATTCTTTCATTCTCTAACTTGTCCACTTCCATAAATTTTATATTTCGTCGTTGTTAACTCCTGAAGTCCAACTGGTCCACGTGCATGCATTTTCTGGGTACTAATTCCTATTTCTGCACCATAACCAAATTCAGATCCATCACTGAAACGAATTGATGCATTCACATACACGCAAGCTGAATCAACACGGTTTAAAAATAAATTTGCTTCACTGTAGTTTTCAGTAATAATTGCTTCACTATGTTTCGTACTATGTAAATGAATAAATTCAATCGCTTCATCAACACCATTAACAACTTTGCAACTCAAAATATAATCTAAATACTCTGTATCATAATCTTCATCCGTTGCTAATGTTCCACCTATAATCTTGCATGTTATTACATCACCACGCAACTCAACATTCGCATCATCAAGTGCATGCTTTAAAAGTGGTAAAAACTGCTCTGCTATCTCCACATCAACAAGAACATTTTCAAGCGAGTTACATACCGAAGGGCGTGAAGCTTTAGCATTCACGATAATCGAAATCGCTTTTTCAAAATCTGCCGTCTTCGCTACATATGTATGACAAATTCCAGCGCCTGTTTCAATAACAGGAACGCGTGCTTCTTTCACAACTGTTTGAATAAGCCTACTACTCCCTCTTGGAATAACAAGATCAATATATCCTGTTGCATGTAGAATATCATGTACATATTGATGATCTAGTTGTTCAACAAGTTGAACACAATTCACATCTACATATTTTTCAATTGCTTGACGCATCAATTCAACGAGTACTTTATTACTATGAATAGCTTCTTTTCCCCCGCGTAAAATACATGTATTACCACTTTTCAAAGCAAGTGTTGCTGCATCAATTGTCACATTCGGGCGTGATTCAAATATCATGGCAATCACACCGAGTGGTTCTCTCACCTGCTCAACTCGAAGACCATTAGGTAATTGGCTTCCCCGAACAATTTGGCCAATTGGATCAGTTAATTTTACAATATCACGAACTGCATCAGCCATTCCTAAAATTCTCGTCTCTGTTAATCGTAAGCGATCTTGTAACGCATCGCTCATTTCACTCGCAACCGCTTTTTCCATATCTTTTTCATTTTCAGTTAAAATCAACTGAACATTTTGCTCAAGTGTTTTGGCAATTGCAAGTAGTGCATTGTTTTTTTCTTCTGTTGTTTTCACTTTAAGTTGGTCGTATGCACGCTTTGACTGCATTGCTAACGTTTGAATATACTCCATATTTCTCCTCCTACTTTAATACTAAATTATTGGCATGAATAACTGAGGTATGTGTTAAAAGACCGAGAATATCTTTGTGCTGTTCTGTTGTTTTCCCTTGAATCAAACGAATTTCAGCACTATCAAAATTACTGAGTCCTCGGCCAATCAAACAATTTTCCATATCGAAAATTTCAACGGTATCTCCAATATGAAAATCACCCTTTACAGATACGATACCGACAGCGAGCAATGATTTTCGATTACGTATTGCACTTGCTGCACCTGTATCAACTATAATTTTTCCACTGGGTAGTGAGTGAAAACCAATCCAATGATTATGCGTTCGGACAATATCTTTTTTTATAAAAGTTGTCCCTATTGGTTCTCTATTTAGCAATTTTTGTGCAAGTTTCTCAACATTTGCTTTAGCAATAGAAACGTCTACTCCTGCTTCCGTTGCAATTTCAGCAGCTGATATTTTTGTACGCATTCCACCAGTCCCAAAAGAAGATCCACTTCCACTTGCCATATTTCGAATCTCATCAGTAATATCAGAAACAATCGGAATTAATTTGGCATTTGGATTATTCATTGGGTTTTCATTATATAATCCTTCAATATCACTCAATATAATATAATGATTTGCATTGGTTGCCACTGCAACTAAGCTACCAAGTGTGTCATTGTCACCAACTTGAATTTCCTCACTTGAAAGCGCATCATTTTCATTAATAATTGGAATTGCTCCTAATTGAAAAAGTTGTTCAAGCGTGTTTCGAAAATTCAACATCCTTTTTTTCGATTTAAAGTCATCATTTGTTAAAAGAATTTGTGCTGTTATCATATTTTGGTGTGCAAAAATTTCATCGTAAATATGGACAAGTCGGGCTTGCCCGATTGCTGAGAGGGCCTGTTTACCCGAAAGACTTTGCTCGCGCTCATTTGGTAAAGTCATACGTGCCGCAGCCACCGCTCCACTTGTTACAATAATCACCTCATGTTGCATCTCTTGAAGCTGTTTCACTTCAAATGCAATTGATGATATAAACTGTCGATTCATATCATTTTGATCAATAAGTGATGATGAGCCTATTTTAATGACAATACGTTTCTTATTCATATCTCCACCTCGTTCCATACATTATAGCAAATTCTATTATGATTGAAAACAAAAATGATGTATAATAAAACCATATACCTATAAAAGGAGGCAAATTTTTATGAAACTTGGTTTTATCGGTTGTGGAAATATGGCAACTGCTATTGCAAAAGGTGTTATCCAAAGCCAAATTTTCCCAATTGAAATGATAATTGCAACTGATATCATCGATACAGCACGCACACAATTTGAGCTCAACACAACAATCCAAACAACTGAAAACATTGATGAAGTACTACAATCTGAATTTATCATCATTGCTATTAAACCACAACAATTTTCTAAATTTTTAACAGCAAATGGAAATAAAATCCCGAAGAGCTCTGCACTCATTTCAATTGCAGCTGGAAAAAAAATATCTTGGATTGAATCTTACTGTACAGCAAAACAACCACTCGTTCGTATCATGCCAAATTTAAACGCGACAATTGGAATGTCTGTAACTGCTGTTGCAAAAAATGATTACATCACAGATGAACAATTTAAAATCATCACAAAAATCATTACTTCTTTTGGATCAATTCATCATATTGATGAAACACACTTCTCAGCATTTACTTCAATTGCTGGATCTTCACCTGCCTATTTTTTCAAAATGATTGAAGCAATGAGTGCTTCTGCTCAAAAACAAGGTATTGATTATGAAGTTGCAAAGCAAATTATTATCGATACAATGATTGGATCAGCAACATTTGCAAAACAAAATGCTGATTCACTTAAGACGTTGATTCAAAATGTAACCTCACCTAATGGAACAACCGAAGCTGCTCTTAAAGTCCTCAATCACGCTTCTTTTGATGATATAATCGATGAAGCACAACTCGCATGTATTAAACGCGATATAGAACTTAGTTTTGAATAAATTAAAAAACCATCCGCAGATGGTTTTTTATTATTATAAACTTCTTTTATATTTGTTATTTTTTACAAGGAAAAGAATTAAGAAGATAATAAATAAAATACCATTTATCAACCCTAAAAATATTCCTACAGCAAATATAATTGCTCCGATTCCTATTTTCATTAAATACGATGTATATGCTTCACTTTCAACAACATCGATGTTTCCACGTGACTTTTCTGTAATACCTACCAATGTCATCGTTACTGATTCTTTTCGAGATGTAAATTCAAAAAGTCTTATTGAATCTTCTACTTTTGGAAGTGGTGCTGATTCTTCACCATCGACTTTAATTGTTGTTACAACTGGACCTTCTGATTTTGTAAAAACAGCCATATATTTTTTCCCAACTTCGAGTTGAGATACTTTTAATTTTCCATTGCCAATACTTTCAACTGGTATTTTACTTGTCGTTACTTCATGTTCAAGTCCGGCAAGACCAGACACCGTCATATACATACCAACACCTGCAACAATAATTGAAATGATGGAAAATACAAGTGTAATAATCCAACCAATTTTTTTAGGTTTTTTCACTGTTTTTTTTGTGGGGTTTATTGTTGTCGGTTGTGGTGTAACCGGGGTTCCTTGCTTTTCTTCAGTTGTAACAGCTGGTGTTTCAACTACTGTATTTGTTTCTTCAGTTATATTTATTTGTTCTTCATTCATATTTACTGACATGTTTTAACTCCTATATTAATATTTTATATTAGTATAACATATTTCCAAAAAAAAATTAAGCCTTTTCATTCGGTTAAATAATACGAATTCCTGCCATTGGTAATAGCACATTTGTTATTTTCGACATTTGTGGCACACCTGTTTTATAATGTGCAGTTTGACGATGCGCTTCAAGTGCTTCTTCACTTTCCCACACTTCATGCAAAACGTAATTGTATTGTTCATTGTGCATTTTTGTTAAAAAATATGCACGGCATCCTTCTTCTTGCTTCGAACCCGCAATCAAAGGCTGAATTCCATTTAAAAATTCCTGTTCATTTTCTTTTGATACATTAATTAATACTGTAAGATATATCATATGTTTCCTCACCTTCTAAATTATTTCTTTCACTCGACCAACTTGACCATCCGTCAACATCACTTTTATACCATGAGGGTGACTTTGGCTGTTTGTTAAAATCCGAGCAACGACACCTTCTGTTAAGAGTCCTGTTTTCTGATCTTTCTTTAACACAATTTTCACACGTGCACCTATGAGAATCATATTTCTTTTATTTCCTGACATTTCCCACCTTCTTTCTCATCAATAATTTGTAGTAAAATTTCGATATTCTACCCACCCTTTAATTGCAGTCGCTGAAAAAAGGTATGGAACACTTAATGTTTGAGTAACACCTTCTATAATACTCGATAGCGAAAGTTTTGACACTTCCGGAGTTAGTTGAATTACTCCACTAACATCCGCTCCTTTCGTATTCATAAAAAAACCATTAAACAAGAATGGATTTTTTATAAGAAAACCGATAATTGTTGTTACAAATAATATTGCCTGCACTGTTGTTACAAGATGACCAAGTGTTTTTAAATTCATCTTTTCTTTTCGATATAAAATAATGACATACACAATGTTTGAAATTGGTACAAGAAAAAGCGCTTGTAATACAAACGATGTCGTCGAATCGGTTGTGAAAAAATATAAAATTGGTTGGAGCACAACACTGAAAAAAAGAGGAAAAAGAAAAAATGAAAGTAATTCAATTGCTGGTTTTTTCTGATGTACTAAAAATGCCGTACACACAATTGCTGCAATAAATGGCGACAGTAAAAAATGAATCACTACATTCAATGATTCCTGACTTTCTAACATAAAAACAATAAATAATCCAGTAATAACAATTGCATAAAAATAGTGTTGTATATATGTAATCCATGGTATTTTTTTCATTTTAATCTCCAATCTTTTTCTTTCCATGTTTATTGTTCTGCGATATATCCACGACCATATTCGATAAATCCATTATTTAAATAAATATGAGCTGCTTTAGGATTAGAATACATAATGTACAATGTTCGTTTTGAATTCACAAATTGCTCTTGAATTCGCTGAATTAACTGACTCGCAATTCCTTTTTGACGAGCATTTTGTAATACCCAAACACTTGTGACAACTGCTGTTGTTTCCGAAATACCTGTTACAGTTGCAGAAGCTACAATTTCACCGTCAAATTTTGCATATATTGTCCAACCTGTTGGTGGTGTTGCTCGTTGATACATCATTTTATTATCTTCGATATCATGCCGATCAAATCCTTCAATTTGAGCAATTAATTGAGCAAGAATTTCCACATCTTTACTATCTTCAGATAAAATATGAAAACTTACATTCGAGATTTCTTGAATATCTAATAAAAAGTGTGGATCTGTTTTTGCTATTCTTTTTTCTGAAATTGTTGTGTATAGATGTTCGACATTCAACGTATCAAAATACATATCAAACGCTGCAAAATCTTCATGTGGATTAGATTCTATAAAAGTACGAATTTCACCTCGTAACTCGCTATCTGCATCATCTACCAAAACAGCGGTTATATATTTTTCTAAAAAGATACAAACACAAGCGACTAGCTGCTTGTCACAAAACCACGCATAACATCTATAATCACCTTCAAGTCCATATTGCTCAATATTCCCAAGTGCGAATAGTGTCGTATCCTTACGTGCATTTAAAAATGCTTCAACTTGTATTTTATCAGCATTTATCATCTGTTTCATTTGATACATCAAATAACTCCTCCTCAATTGAATCAACAGAGAAATTGTAGCATAGATATTCTTTTTTCTCTACAAATCCATATTCTTTAAATACGTTAACCATGTTGAAGCAATTATCTCAATTCCTTTTTCACTTGGATGAACACCATCATAAGCCAGGTCTTTTTTACCAAACAAATTTGCATATCCTTGCATGATTGAGTCCAGTGGAATAAATAGACATCCATAATCTTTGGCAAGTTGCTCAACAATTTTAATTTTAGGATTAAGATCTTCTCTCCAAGTATAAAATACCTCATCTATCTCGAGTAAATATGGAGACATGAGTATAACACGACTCCCTTTTGCTTGTATACGTCCAATCAGTTGTGAATAATCACGATGAAATAATTCACTAATTGTTTCTTCCCCATCTTCGAATTTACGCCATGTATCATTAATACCAATAAAAATAGTTACAATATCAGGTCGCTCATCTAATACATCCTGTTCCAAACGAATAAGCAAATCTCTCACTCGCTCACCATTAATACCACGATTAATAATCGTCACGTCATCTGTTTTGTCTGCAATATATTTTACATAGCCATTCCCAAGACTTTTTTTATCTTTATAATCACGATTCCCATCCGTTATACTATCTCCAAAAAACAATATCTTTTTCATTCAATGTCCTCCTTTCATTTATTTATATACTTTACATTCTATACTATTTTTCCATGCATTTCTAATTTTAAGTACGGTGAAATTTAAAATTTATTTGGAATTATGAGGAAAATACTATTTTATGGCTTCTAAAATGCTCTCTGAGTTACAATCTGCTATGGCAGAATACATTCACTATTACAAATTTTACTCAAACTAAAAGGACTCACACCCGTACAATACAGGCATCAGTCCTTATTTGCTATTTAATTTTTATAGTGTCCAACTAATTGAATTCGCTTCAATTCAAGAATTATTTATATTACAAAATATTTTCTCTTATTTTTGCTTTTAAGTGTTCTTTTGTTAAACCAAAACGTTCTTTCAAATATTCAATACTTCCAACTTCACTCGCTTCATTATCAACACCAATTGTAAGCAACTTATTCGAAAGTCCATTCTGTGCAATACACATTGCAGTAAGGCTTCCTAATCCACCATATATACTATGGTTTTCAAATGTGACAACAAGCTTCTTATCCTTCATATGTTGAACAATTGTATCCTTATCAAACGGTTTGAGTGAAAATGTATCTATCACGCATACTTTGATTCCTTCATTTTCAAGTTCAGTCGCCGCTTCATATGCATCAAAAAGCAACTCTCCCATACTCAACACTAGAACATCAGTTCCCTCTTTTAGCAAATTGGCTTTCCCTATCTGAAAAGTACTTCCTTCCGCATATATTTTAGGAACTGATTTCCGAGTACAGCGAATATACTGCACACCTTGAATTGTTGAAATTTCTTTAATAAGCCATTTCAACTGTACTTCATCTGCTGGATCAAAAACCATGGTTTTAGGAAGGGATGTCATAATAGCAATATCTTCAAATGTAGCATGTGTCCCTCCATTAGTTGCCGCACACACACCTGGATCGCTTCCATATATTTTAAAATTTCCATCAGAATAAACCCCTGATACATATAGTTGATCAAGTGCTCTCCTTGTTGCAAATGGAGCAAATGTGTGTATAAATGGAACGTGCCCCAAGAGAGATAATCCTGATGCAATTCCAATCATATTGGCTTCTGCAATTCCAACATTCAAAAAATTATTTGGATACACTTTTTGTATATTTGGAAAACTAGATGCCCCTCCTAAATCACCTTCTAGCGCTATGATTTTGCTATTTTCTGCAATAAGTTCTATAAGTGTATCACTGAAGACCTGTCGCATTTCTTTTCCCGCTTTTTCAGGTTTTAATTTAAACATCTAATTCACCTCTTTCAACAAAGTCATTTAAATGCGCAATTGCATTATTAATTTCATCATTATCTTGCTGGGAAAAACGGATTGAGTGATTATTCATAAAATTTTCAAAGTAAGAAATTCCTTGACCTTTAATTGTATCGAGAATTAAGCATACACCTTGATCAGTTACAGATTCAAGTTGTTCTAATCCTTGAATAATATCAGCCTCATCATTACCTCTCACTCTTTTTGTATAAAATCCAAAACTTTCCATTTTTTGTTTTAAATCAAACGGATTAATGATATCTTTTGTATAACCATCAAGTTGTTTTTTATTTTCATCAATAATAACTACAACTTGATGAAGCTTATGGTGTGCAATAAATTGAAATGCTTCCCAACACTGACCTTCGTTCAGTTCTCCATCACCAACAATCAGATACACTTTTTGTTCACTTTTTTTCAGTTTAATACCATAACCTAAACCAGCTGCTATTGAGCATCCTTGACCGAGTGAACCAGTTGTCACATCAACTCCTGGAGTTTTCAAACGATCAGGATGCGACGGAAGCATTGTACCACCTTGATTTAACGAAAGAAGTTCCTTTTTGTCAAAAAAACCAACATTCGCTAGTACAGTATATAAACATGGCCCAGCATGTCCCTTTGAAAGAACAAGATAATCTCGATTCTCATTTTGAATATCATCAATACTATAGTTCATTTTTTTATAATATAGTACACTTAATATTTCCACAATTGACATTGATCCGCCGAGATGACCATATGTAATGTGTTGAAACATCTTTAGCATATCTATACGTATTTGTGCCGAATTTTTCTTTAATTGTAATAATTCATCACACATACTCATCACCTACAGCTTTTCTTTTAATTTAGTTTCTAATTCTTCAAGTGACATGATATTGTTAAGAACAATAACATTAGGTAATGATGCTACAAAATCAGCTAAATCAAGACCTACGATAAATAAATCAGCATTTCCCTCCGTCGCTTCTGAAATAGATGAATTTTCTACTGTAATACCTCGTATATCGAGCTTATTAAGTACTTTATCCACATTCATTCGTACAAGCATTGATGATCCTAATCCAGAACCACAGCAGCATAAAATTTTTGAAACACTCATAGTTGTTTCCTCCTTATCGCTTTGTTACATTTTTAATTTGTGCATAAACAATCGGTAACATAAAAATCACAACTGCAAATGCGAATAAAATAGTTCCATTTGTAAAGTGCGCTACATTTCCTAAAATAATTCCGACAAGTGTAAAGTCCGCGTCTGAAAATGTCGTACTTGCAAAGTTCAACGCTCCAAGTACTGGCATGAGTAATGCTGGTAAGAATGTAATGAGCATACCATGGGCAAATGAACCAATTAAACATCCTCGGATTCCACCCTCTTTATTAGCAAATACACCTGCTGTTGCACCACAGAAGAAATGAGGAATAACACCTGGTAAAATAAGTGCTACTGGTACAAGAGCACGATTAATTCCAAATAAGATAAATAATCCAACAATTCCACCAACAAATGATGTAATAAATCCAATAAGAACAGCATTGGGTGCATATGGATACACTACTGGACAATCAAGTGCTGGCTTCGCATTAGGTACTAATTTATCCGCAATTCCTCGGAATGCTGGAACAATTTCACCAACAACAAGTCGCACTCCAGATAAAACAATAAATACACCACCGGCAAAATTAAATCCTTTAATAAGTGACCATATAAACCAATGACTTCCTTTGAGTATTTTCACATCAAAATTAGGCTTCATAACAGCAACAGCCGTCACAATGATAAAAAAGACAATCATCGTAAGTGCAATAGCAACTGTTGTATCACGCATAAATGCTAAACGTTTAGGAAAGTTAATTTCTTCTGTCGATTTTGAACCTTTCCCTGTTAAACGACCAATACGAGCCGCAAACCAATACCCAAATGAACCGAAATGTCCGAATGCTAATTCATCTGTCCCTGTTATTTTACGCATTGTAGGTTGAACAATTGCTGGGAAAAATGCCATTGTAAATCCTAAAATAAGTGATCCCGCTGCAATGAGATATATTCCGCTCAATCCACCAACATTTAGTACTACTGCAAGTAATGCTGCCATATACAATGTATGGTGCCCTGTTAAGAATATATATTTTAAATTCGAGAATCGTGCAATCACAAGGTTAGCAAGCATCCCAAATGCCATTATAAGTGCTGTTTCTTTTGCAAATGTTTCTAACCCTAATGTCACAATTGCTTCATTATTCGGAACTACACCTTGCATACCGAATGCAAAATTGAACATTACACCAAATTCTTTAAGGGAACCATCAAGTAAAAAACCAGCTCCAGCCCCGATAATTAAAAATCCGACAACAGTTTTTGTCGTTCCTTTTATAACATCTTCAATTGGCTTTTTCTGAAGAACAAGACCAATTAACGCAACAAGTCCTACCAAAATCGCAGGTGTTGATAAAATTTCATTAATAACTTCTAAGATTTGCATAATTATACTCCTTCACATAAATATTTTTAATTACTTTGACAAAGTAATTTCTTCAAATCGCTTGCATTATCCAATGTAAGCAATTGTTCTAATTTTTGCTCATTATTAAGTAATGTGGCAATCGTTGACATAATCTTTAAATGAGAGCTATTATCAATAGCTGCCAAGCAAAGAACAATTTTAACCGGATCATTTTGTGCACTGTGAAATGGAATAGGTTCTGAAAGGGTTAAAATACTCACCCCAAGCTTATTGACTCCGTCCTCTGGTCTGGCATGTGCAAGCGCAAATCCTTTTGCGATCACAATATAAGGACCAAATTTATTTACATTTTCAATCATTGCGTCAACATAACTCGGATTAATATATTCATCCTCAATTAATGGAGTTGCCGCGAGTCGAATTGCATCTTGCCAGTTTTCAGCATTTTGCTGTGGTAAAATATGATTTAATTCTAATACTTCTTCTAACATTGGTTGAACTCCTTCCTTTGTAATTAAATTTTTCTGAAGAAATACCTCTTCAATTTGTGGTTGTAAACGTGAAAATAATGCTTCACTTTCTGACTGAATTAAATGAATAATATCCATATAGAGTTCTTTAAAATCAACGCGATATTTCGTCTTTTTTAGAGGCTCACAATGAGCTAATTCTTTTTTTAATAACTCTAAATCAATTTCATTAAACAGTGGATTGACTTTAATTGATGGTAAATATGGTATATCAATATCTGTTGTTTTAATAACAAGATGTGCATCTAATCTTTTTAATATATCTAAATCTTTGCTATTAATCACTCCTATAACATCTAAATATTCAATCTTATTCAATTTTTGAGCAAGAAGTTCGCCAGTAGCTACACCGTGACCACACATAACAACAACTCGATAAGGTTCAAAGCGCTCTTTTTCAATTTTTTCACCGGAAGCACAAAAATGAACTGTTATGTATGCTACCTCAGCGTCATCAAGTTTTGTTTGTGAGTGCATTTCTATCTCTTTTATCGCTTGTTTTACCGCATAAAATGTATACGCATATTGCTCTTTAATTAATGTAGTCATTGGATTAAATAATGATAATCCTTGTTTTGTCCGTTTAATTAATGCTTCAACATGATAAAATAAACGTTCAAATAATTGCTGATCTTTTTCATAGGCAATATCCATAATCGTTTGCATATTCTTGATTAGTTGTAACGTGATTAATTGAATTTGTATCCAGTCTTCTTTTACAATTGGACTTTGATGAATATTATAGCTATCAATTATAAAGCAGAGAAAACATTTTTCTGACATTGGAAGATTTTCAATCATCGGTGAATGAACTGAAATGACATCATACACATGTGCTTTCACATAATGTGTATATGTTTCATCGAACTTATCGATAAGATTTCCTTCTCGAATTCGTTTGAACGATATAGCAAAATTAAGTGCTAAATGAATGTAGTAATTTTCATTAACAAGTACATTTTTTTCTCGTTTACTCAAAAATTCATTATATACTGATTGAATAACATGACCATCAATATATTGAAGCACTTCTTGCTCAATTTGAGAAAAAATACCATTTTCATTATATCGTTTCATATATGTATCAACATTACAGCTCTGTTGAATGAGTGCATTTAGAACAATTCGAATTGAAATTTCGCTTCCAAGTATCTCAAGACCTACTTTAGGAGTACTAACTAGTGTCACATGATATTCATCCAAAAACACTCTAAGTTTTTTCAAATCATTATCAAGCGTACTTTTACTTATTCCTAAAATTTCTTGAATATCTTTTACATACAGTGATTCATTTTTCTGAATCACAAGTAAAATGATTTTTAGTACTCTCTCTTCAAATTTCAATAAATTGCAGTCCTGATTCTTTGACACATTTTGGTTTAAATACTGGATTTCTTCCTTTGACAAGACTAATCGGACACCGTTGTTACGATTAAATTCGATAGACTTTAAAGATAATTTTTCTATCCACTCTTTTAAATAATTGATTTCATATCGGATTGCTCGTTCTGATATGCCAAAGTGAGTACTCAGCTCATAGTATGAATAAAATCGATTATCTTCAGCGAGAAGCATAGCAATTTCTAAGCTTCTTGTAACCACTTTCTTCACCTCCTATTTTAATTATATTAGGTTTGTTTTTAATTAAAAAGTACATTTTTATTCAAGTTACAATTGAAATGAATTATGCTCATTATATTCATCGGTTATAATATTTTTATATCACTTTTAGACTAAAAACTCGTTTTATTGTTTTTTAAAATTAAAAAAGTACCTTGCGGTACTTTATATATATATTAATGAAGTAACAAATAAAAACTTAGAACCCCACTCGCAATTGCAAGTAGGCTCATACATACTAATATGCTTAATACTTTCTTATCCTTTATTTCATGAACAAAGCACACTAAAAGCATATAGATTGTCATCAAGAAAAACCACAAACTTAAAAACATCATAAAAGTGAGCCAATTTTGTGATTTTATTGACAACAGAATTACTAATAATAAAGAGCCATATACTCCATAATTTTTTTTAAATAAAAAACGAAAACATTCACGGGTAGACATAGTAAATCACCTCTTATTATATATATGTATAATTTATTTTATCATTAAAAGCAAATTTAAACAAGCATACAAAAAGCAAGATAAAATGCTTGCTTTTCCTTATATCATTTTCCACTATCTCCATAATTTGAAAGTACGCGAGCACTTGGATCAGTCACGTCTTTTCCAACCCATTCTTGATTTGGAAGCCAGAAATCTTTAATCCATGTTGCATATCCTGGATAATTTTGTTCAAAAAGTTCTCGATATAATAATGACTCTTTTGTATATGGTGGTTTGTGATAAGCATATTTTTCTTGTGCGTTTACTAAATCTTCATCACTATACTTCTCTTCTGCATATTCTTTAATATAATCAACCATTGAATGACCGACCGCATCACTGAAAGCAGCTTTTTCACGCCAGAGAATTGAATCTGGCAAAAGATCTGTACCATCAAAGGCTTTACGTAACAAATACTTCCCTTTACCATATGTATTCATCTTCATTGCTGGATTAATTGACATCACATATTTCATAAATGCAATATCTGAAAATGGAACACGCGCTTCAAGAGAATGTGCTGCCAGACAACGATCTGCACGTAACACATCATACATATACAATTCTTGTATACGTTTAGCTGCATCTATTTGAAAACTTTCTGCATCAGGAGCAAAATCTGTATATTTATAACCAAACAACTCATCACTTACTTCACCTGTTAAAAGTACTTTTAAATCTGTTTGTCGATGAATTGCTTCACAGATGAGATACATTCCAACACTTGCACGATTTGTCGTAATATCAAACGATTCCAATGCTTTCACTACCTTAGGAATGGCTTGAATCACATCTTCTTTTGTAATAATAATTTCAGTATGCTCACTTCCGATATAATCAGCTGTTTCTTTCGCATATTTCAAGTCAATTGCATCTGTTTCCATTCCAATTGCAAATGTTTTAATTGGTGTTTTTTGTTCACGTTGTGCAACTGCACATACAAGTGATGAATCAAGCCCACCACTTAATAAAAATCCTAATGGTGCATCACTATCTAAGCGTTTAATAATTCCCTCTTCTAACAAACGACGAATTTCAGAAGTCACACTATCAATACCTGCATCTACATATGTTTCAACTTTTGTCACATTACAATACTCGATAAATTCGCCATCAACGTAATAATGGCCTGGTGGGAATGGCTTCACGTCATCACACATATCAATCAGGACTTTTGCCTCACTCGCAAATGCTATTCCATTCCCATTTTTTTGTATTCCATAAAATAATGGTCGAATCCCAATTGGATCTCGTCCTGCAATAATTGTATCTGTATCTGCGTTGTAGAGTACAGTAGCAAATTCTGCATCAAGTCGATTAAAAAATTCTGCTAAGTCCCCTGTTTCTTCTAAAAGTGGTAAAAGTACTTCACAATCTGAATCTGAATGAAACACATAACCTTTTTCTTTTAATTCATGACGTAGCTGATGAAAATTATAAATTTCACCATTCGTAATTGAAGCCCAACCTCTATCGTCGACAAATGGTTGATTCCCATTATCTGATAAATCCATAATTGATAGTCTGGCAAAACCAAAACTATGCGTTTTTAAAATCGTTGCATGTTGGTTATCCGGCCCTCGATGGTATAATCGATGTGCTAATGCTAATACATCATTATTATTATACTGACCCTCCAAAAATAAAATTCCACACATTGATTATCACCCTTTCATTTTGTATTTAATCATCATTTTAGCATACAATCGTATAAAATGAAAGACTTTTACACAATTTATTAAAAAAGACATCTTTAGAATTTTCTAAAAATGTCTTTTTATTAATATTTAGTTTGACAAGTATCTCTAATTTTCAAATTTTGAGAGGTCTGTTTCTAATTTCGATTATATACTTTATTTGCAAAATCCACTCTCGTATTAATTGATGCTGACAAATCTGCTGGTCCTTCAAATACTTCGCCAAAATAATAAGTAGCATATGAAATATCATTTGTTGATTTTAATGCTTTATTCATTTTTCTAAACCAACCGTATGTATTCAATTCATGTATAGTCCAGGCAAGCTGTGTATCGAGTGCCCATTCACTCTTACCTTGATTCCTTGACCAGTTAATAAGATCATTAAAACGACCACCATCTTGATTATATCCCCACTGAGCAAGACCTCGACCTGGACCGCCAAAATATTGTTTTTTCATCGGATCCATTCCTGACTCAACATAAAAATTTCCAATAATGGCGGCAGCCGATTCTCTTGTATACCCTTGGTTGACAAAGTACTGAAATGCAATTTTTTCATTTTGAAGAGCAGTTCCATTAGAAGGTATTGGAGTTGTTGGTATCGGTAATTCCACAGTGGGTTTTGTTTGAGCCGTATTTGAATTTTTTTTAGCTTCCTCAATTTGAATTTTTTCAGATGCTTTAGCAGCTTTTCGTTCGGCCTCAATATCTGAAAATTGTTGTTGAGAAATTCCTAGTTCTTTCGTTACTTTTTCTTGAAGTCGTGCTGTATTTTGTGCAGCACCATCATATTGCTCAAGCTCTATTTTTTGAGTTTCTCTAAGTTTTGTTTGCTCTACTAATAATTGGTCAATATGAGATTTTCGTACTTCTTGACTTTTTTCATTTTGAGTTAACTCTGTTCTTTGATTTTCTAACATTTGAATAACTTCTTGATTTGATTCTGTTAAATCTCCCATTGTTTGCATTCTTTCTATCATCTCTGATATTGATGATGCACCTGCTAAAAATTGAAGTTCCGCATTCGTTTCCATTGAAAGTTGCATTGATAATAGATGTTGTTTAATTATTTTATCATTATCACCAATGTTTTTTTCTAATTGTTTTTTTTGTGCTCCTAAGTTTGTCATTTCAATATCGAGAAATGATAATTCTGTTTGATAAGTATCAATTTGTTCAGAAATATTTTCAATTTTCGATTTTGTATCTTTGCTCTTGTTTTCAAGATCATGTTGCTTCTTAGTAAGTTCTGCTCTTTTCTTCTGAGCATCCACTATAGCATTTTGACACTCTTCTGGTGTTGTACATGCAATTACTTCAGAAGATGATCCTATTACACCTTGAAATACTAAAAACAACACGGTGATATATAAAATAAACTGTTTCAAAATAATTTTAATCTTTATGTTCATTTTTATTTATCTCCTTACTATTTTTTAATATACCATATAATTTAAAAAAACAGAGTTAAATACTCTGTTTTAAGCATTTCGCGCATATGCTTGTTTCGCATAATCAATACGATTTCTAATTGAACAAGCAAGACATGCTGGTCTTTCCCATTTACGCCCGAAATATTCCGTAGCTGTTGCTATATCGGTTATTGATTTCATCGTTGGTTCCATACCGTATGCTATAATTTCTTTCACAGTCCACGCTAGTTGTGTCCCAAGTGCCGTCGGTGAAATATTATTTTTTGCTGCCCAAGCCAATAATTGATTATATCGTGATCCATCATCACCATAACCCCATTGACCAAGACCTCGACCTGGTCCTCCACCATATTGTGCCTTGTTTGGATCCATTCCTGATTCAACATAAAAGTTACCAATTATACCCGCTGCTGCCTCTTTTGTAAAACCTTGATTTACAAAATAAGCAAATGCAGCTTTTTCATTTTGAAGTGCCGTTCCACTTGTAATGGTTGGAACTGTTGCCTTTGCTCTCTCAATTGAAGCTAATTGTGCTTGTGATAATTGTTCATCTCTTAAAGCATCAACTTGTGCTTCTGCTACTTTAGCTGCTTCTGCTAAATACGCTGCTAATTCAACTTCTTTAGATTTCTGCAATGCTTGTTGCTCTTCTACAAGTTTTCCAAGTTCTGCTTGACGGTCTTTTTGATTTTCTTCATTCTTTTTAATTTCTTGTCTTTGTACATCTAATAGATATATCACTTTTTGATCTGCTTCAGTAATTGAATCCATTACTTGAACGCGCTCTATCATATCAGTAATTGATGAAGAACTTGCAATGAAATTAAGTGCAGCATTCGTCTCATATGATAATTGAGTTTCTATCATTCTCGATTTTATAATCTCAGTTTTTTCAGTAATACTTGCGGCTAGTTGATTATGCTGTGCTTCTAGATTTGTAATTTGAATATTAACAGCAGTTATTTCTATTTCAAAATTTTCAATTTGCTGAATAATATTTTTAATTTGTGTTTCTGTATCTGAACTTTTTTGCTCAAGAGATTTTTGATCATCACGCAGTTTCTGTCTTCGATGTTGTGCCTCTGTTATTTCTCGTTGACATTCATCTGTTGTCGTACAAGCATACAAAATAATTTCATTATTCTGATTGATAATGGAACATAGCATCCCAGTAATAAGAAGTGGAAACATCAATATTATAAGTAATGTTTTCTTTTGCTTCCTCTTTAGCATCATAGAGCCTCCTTGGAAATCATTTCCCATTTTTTCATTTAGTATTTAACTCTATTATAGACTAAATCCCATTTTTTTGCAAAAATAATCATTTACTTATGGCAAACAAAGAATATTCTTCCTCTAAAATCAGATAGTTCTTGTAATTTTTCACCAAGAGATGTATACATTTGAACATGAGTGAATTTCTCACTCACTTGTCTATGTACCTCTTTTAAAGAATAATACTTTTCAGAAAAACAGATGACTTCTTTTTCATAGATAGATTCTTGCTTTTTACTATACACATCAATTTGCCATTGAATATTTTCAGCATCCTCACTATATGCTTGAAAATATGCTGTTCCAAACTCAGTATCTAGAGGAAGTACATAGCTTTGCTCTGTTAATTGCTCCAACTCTTCTTTTCCAAGCATATCAAAAATGGCAATCCCTCCTGGTAAAAGCATCTCATGCATATTTTTAATTACTTGTTTTACATCTTCAATTTTTCTTAAATGATTCATCGTGTCAAATAAACACGTAACTACTTCAACTTTTTCTGGATGATGATATGTGACAATATCATGGTGGATATATTTCCCATGAGGAGCATTTTGACCTGCTTCAATTAATAATTCATTTGCAATATCCACGCCTATTGATGCTAAACTGTCCTCTAAATACTCAAATAAAACACCGCTGCCGCATCCTAAATCTACTATTGTGCCTTCAAAAATATGATTTTCTATAAGCATGTCTTCTACAAATTCCAATAACCATCGTTGCGTATGTGAATAAGCATTATAAAATTTAGCTATTTGATTATATTCGTACTCCATATAATTCTCCTCAACAAGTATTCTTGTACTATTATAACAAAATTTGATATAATAAAGCCACTATTGGAGGAAATATATGAATCATATCAACAACAACCCT
Organism: Culicoidibacterales bacterium; assembly: GCA_051649665.1. Classification (GTDB taxonomy): domain Bacteria; phylum Bacillota_I; class Bacilli_A; order Culicoidibacterales; family JBOFHN01; genus JBOFHN01. The sequence goes on along the minus strand of JBOFHN010000091.1, from coordinate 7,300 downwards.
TTTCCATTTTCAAATACAAATAAACGTTATTACACATGGGATTACTATTTGAAGCAACAGTTCGGATCTAAAGTAGCAAAAGTTTCACTCAACGCGGGATTTTCTTGTCCTCATATAAATGGTAATCGTGGAGGATGTACATTTTGTTCAATTCATGGAAGTGGTGATTTCGCAGGAAATCCAAGTGATGAAATCATTAAACAATTTCATGAAATTAAACAGCTCATGCTAAAAAAATGGCCCCAGACAACACAATTTATCGGATATTTCCAAGCTTGGACAAACACTTTTGCACCTGTTCGAATATTAAAAGAGAAATTTGAACCAATTTTAGAACAAGAAGGTGTTATCGGACTCGCAATTGCTACACGTCCAGATTGCTTGCCTTCAAGCGTAGTTGATTATCTTGCTGATTTGAATCAACGTACAGACCTTTGGGTGGAGTTAGGACTTCAAACCATTCATGACATCACATCAGATCGAATTAATCGGGGGCACGATTTTAAAACATTCGTTGAAGGTGTGAATAAACTCAGATCCCATAATATAAAAATTTGCGTCCACATCATCAACGGATTACCTGGTGAAACAGAAGAAATGATGTTGGAAACAGCAAAAGCACTTGCAAATATGGATATTCAAGCAATTAAAATACATCTCCTTCATGTTATGAAAGAAACTGTGATGGCTAAAGAGCTTGAAAACAATGACTTTACGATGATATCTCGTGATTCTTATATTAATATTACTGCAAAACAACTCGAACTTCTCCCACAAAATATGATTATTCAACGACTTACAGGAGATGCCCCTCGAGATATGCTCATTGCACCAGATTGGAGCCTTCAAAAAACAACTATCACAAATGATATTGATAAATGGTTTATTCAGCATGATTCTTTCCAAGGGAAAAAATTTAATCAGTAAAAAGCACAGTATTGTGCTTTTTTTCTAATTTTATATACTAGTTTTACTACACTCTAATTCTCTTGACACTCGTTTTCTTTTTTGATACAGTAATGGTAGAGGGAAAAAATTTTATTAAAAGAGAGAATTGGGGATGTTTTATTTATGCAATATTTATTTGACATGCTATGGTTTTTTGTACAAACTATAGCATCTTTATTAAGTGACTTTAGTTTTATAATATCAATTACTATTTTTATTATTTTCATTATTGAAGCATATGTTTTAATTTCAGCTCGACGTTATCGGAAAAAAATTGAGGATTTTAATTACGATAACTCAAAAAACACAGTATTTACTTATGTTCTTATTCCTTGTCTAAACGAAGGATTAGTCATTCAAAATACGTTACAGTCATTTTTGATGAATAACAATCAAAATATTCAATTCATTGTGATTGATGATGCAAGTAGTGATAACACTGCTGAAATTGTAAATTCATTTAGCGATCCACGTTTATGTCTTGTACAGCGTATTCTTCCTCTTGCGCAACAAGGAAAAGGTGCAGCTCTAAATCATGCATTAAATATGTATGTTATTCCAGATGTTCAACAACGTAAGTTGCAATTTCACGATGTTGTTGTTGCCGTAATGGATGCAGATTCTTTTGTTGAAGAAGATTATTTTGATCATGCTAATATCTTATTTTCATGCAATTCTGATATTGAAGCAATTCAATCAAAAGTGAAAATCGTTCCAAATACGAATAAACTTTGGGATTTAACACACATGCAAGACTTAGAATTTGCTGTTATTTTAAATTCAATGCAGGGATTAAGAGCAAAAAATGCCAATGCAGCTCTCGGTGGAAATGGACAATTTACACGACTCACAGCACTTGATGCAGTTATTAAAGATGGGCCATGGACAGATTCACTTGTTGAAGATTTTGACTTATCTACAAGGCTTACCCTTAAAAACGTCAAAAAAATTGTCCACATTACGAATTTAACTGTATTTCAATCTGGTGTTCAAAGTATGGGGAAACTCATTCGCCAACGTGCTCGATGGGCACATGGAAATATGCAGTGTAATAAATTTATACCTAGAATTATTAAAAGTAAATTTATTTCATTAAAAGGTAAATTTGAACTTGTATATTTCTTATCAAAACCGTGGCTTGTTATTTCAGAATTTTTCATCATTTTAGTAGTTACCATCCAGATATTACTCTATGGTATTGTTAATAATGATGTTCTTCCATTATGGATTAATATTTTAATGGTTTTATCTTTATTTTTTATCAATTTCTTGTGGAGTGCATTTTATCTGTTAGACAAAGAAATTCAAATGCTACACAAATCAAAACCACACATTACTTTTATCACTTTTGTAAATGGTTTGTTTTTGAGTTTCTTTATGCTCGTGCTTAATTTTTCTTATATCTTTGCACTCTATCGCCTTTTAACACGAAAAGTTACATGGGATAAAACTGAACGAACTATATTATAACAAAGTATTTTTTGATATTTCATTTTATCTAAAAAAAAAGAAGAGTCTGCACTCTTCTTTTTTTATTATTTATTTTTTACTTGGTTTAAAAGTTGTACCGTAGTAAGCTTTTTTCAAAATTTCTTCCATGTCTTTTACAAGTGGAAGACGTGGATTAGCTGGAGTACATTGATCTTCATATGCATTCATTGCAAGTGTGTTTACATTTTCCATAAATGCTTTTTCATCAACACCTTGATCTTTAAGAGACATTTTAATTCCAACTTTTACACCAAGATCATATACAGCTTGTGCATATTTTTTAACTGCATCAGCTGGGTTTTCAGCTTTGATTCCAACAGCCTCACAAATTTCCATATAACGCTCATCAGCAATATAGTTTGTATATTTTGGCCAAGTTGCAAGTTTTCCTGGTGTCGCACCATTATATTCAATAACGTAAGGAAGTAAAATAGCATTTGTACGACCATGTACTGTATGGAACATACCACCAATTTTATGAGCCATTGAATGTGAAATACCGAGGAATGAGTTAGCAAACGCCATACCTGCAAGTGTAGATGCATTATGCATTTTTTCACGAGCTTCATCATCACCATTTGCATCAGCAACAACACGCTCAAGGTATTTAAATACAAGTTTAATAGCTTGAAGTGCAAGACCATCTGTATAATCATTTGCAAGTACTGAAACATAAGCTTCTGTTGCATGTGTTAATACATCCATTCCTGTGTCAGCAGCGATATGTGCTGGTACAGTACGTGTTAATTCCGGATCAATAATTGCCACATTTGGTGTAAGTGCATAATCTGCAAGCGGATATTTTTTATTTACTGAGTGATCAGTGATAACGGCAAATGGAGTAACCTCTGATCCAGTTCCTGATGTTGTAGGGATACAAATCATTTTTGCAACTTTTCCAAGTTCAGGAATTTTAACTGCACGTTTACGGATATCCATAAATTTTTGTTTTACATCATCAAATGCAATTTCTGGTTGTTCATACATAAGCCACATTACTTTTGCAGCATCCATTGGTGATCCACCACCGAGTGCGATGATTGCATCTGGTTTAAATTGTTGCATTACTTTAAGTCCTGCATTGACAGTTTCGATACTTGGATCTGGTTCAACGCTTGAGAATACGTGAACATCAACTTTTTCGCTTCGACGGTTAAGTACGTCAACGATCTTTTTCACAAATCCAACTTTAACCATTCCTTCATCAGTTACGATCATAACTTTGTTAAGTCCCGCCATTGTTTGAAGATATTGAATTGAATTTGGTTCAAAATAAATTTTGTTTGGTACTTTAAACCATTGCATATTATTATTTCTCCTTCCGACACGTTTCACATTAATAAGGTTAAGTGGTCCTACATTGTTTGAAACCGAGTTTGCTCCATATGATCCACAACCAAGTGTAAGTGATGGAATAAAGGCATTATAAACATCACCGATTCCACCGAATGTTGAAGGTGAATTCCAAATGATACGAATTGCTTTCATTTGTTTTCCAAATTCTTTTGCAAGATTTTCATCTTTTGTATGAATTGCAGCACTATGACCAAGTCCATGGAATTCAACCATTTGCTCTGCTTTTTTCATACCATCTTCTGTACTTGTTGCTTTTGCAATTGCAATTACTGGTGAAAGTTTTTCACGTGTAAGTGGTTCGTTCACACCAATTTCTGATACTTCTGCTGCAAGAATAACAACATCTTCTGGAACTGAGAAACCTGCTTGTTCTGCAATCCATTGTGGTGATTTACCAACAACGTTCGCATTTAATTTAGCACCTGAACAATCTTTACTCGTTGCTGCAACACCAAACATAAACTCTTCAAGTAATGCTTTTTCTTTTTTATTTACAAAATATACGTGGAAACGTTTGAATTCTGAAATAACTTCATCATAAATTTCTTTATCGATAATCGCCGCTTGTTCACTCGCACAAACCATACCCCAGTCAAATGATTTTGAAAGTACGATATCATTTACTGCTTGTTTTACATCAGCTGTTTTTTCGATATATGCAGGAACATTCCCCGCCCCAACACCAAGTGCTGGTTTTCCACATGAATATGCCGCTTTAACCATTGCATTTCCACCAGTTGCAAGGATTGTTGCTACAGTTGGATGATTCATAAGTGCTGATGTTGCTTCCATTGATGGATATTCAATCCATTGAACACAATCTTCTGGTGCTCCTGCTGCTACTGCTGCTTCATATACAACACGTGCTGCATGAACTGATGATTGTTGTGCAGATGGATGGAAAGCAAAAATAATTGGATTACGTGTTTTAATTGCAATCAATGATTTGAAGATTGCAGTTGAGGTTGGATTTGTTGTTGGAACAATCCCACAAATAACACCAACAGGCTCTGCAATTTCTGTGATTCCAGTAAGTGGATCTTCATTGATAATCCCAACTGTTTTAACACCATTCATACGATGTGTTACATGCTCACATGCAAATAAGTTTTTGGTCGCTTTATCTTCGAAGATCCCACGTCCTGTTTCTTCTACTGCATGAAGTGCAAGTTCACCATGCTTATCAAGTGCCGCAACCGACGCTTTTGCCACAATATGATCAATCGTTGCTTGATCATAGCTCAAATACTTTTCAAGTGCAACAGCAGCCTTTTTTGCAAGACCATCTACATGCATTTCTGCATCAATTGCTTTTGTTTCTACTTTTTTTGTTGTTTTTACCGCCATAAAGCCTCCTTGTTTAGTTGTGATGTTTTACACAATTATTTTACCATTTTTTAGCCAAAAAGTCAAGATTGTTGCTTAAAAAAAGTCCCCGTTTGGGGACTAAAATTTATTCAATTATATTTTCGTGTTGCTTATTTATACCGGTAGCAATATAAATAATAACACCCAACACCATCAAGACAATAAATTGTAATAAAAATGTTGGTAAACCTGCTGTAAGTGCGTTGTTTCCTCCACTTGGATCATATGCTGATACAATATTTTGATATACAAAGAAGCCTGCGCCTGTTGTCGCAATGATAACACATAATACCAATGCCCAAATTGGCAATTTAAATGATTGCTTTTGATTCATATGTTTTAAACGATTAGCTAGTACTAAAATAAATAAAACAAAGTAAACCATCCACATTTCAACTGTAATCATATCACTTAAATATCCTGCTTGATTATTGTAAAATGCAAATTGACTCACTGCAATCATCTTTCCACTACCGCTTTCAACCATTGTTCCAACCGCAGCTGTCACAGGTACAAAATATTGAATCAATAAATATAAAACAACTATTCCAGCCATTACAAGACCTGAAATAAGTGGGAATCCATTCTTAATTTTTCTTGAGAAAAATTTTGGAGCAAAAAAGTTATTATTTTCAGCTAGCCCATAAACAAATCGCTGTGCAATCATTGCATATCCATTAATAACTCCGTATGCTGAAATTGCAATAATAATATTTGTCAATTGTTCAGCCCATTGTGCTCCAACATAGTGTGCAAGTGCTTTGGGAGCATCTGGTTGACCTGATGCCATAACTCCCATATTAGCAAGTACATAAATAATTGTAACAAAGATAATACCACCAACTATTGCAAGTGGAATATTTTTACCTGGATTTTCCACATCTTCTGCTACTGTCGTAGAAAAAAGCCAACCATCATATGAAAAAAGTACTGATGGTAGCGTTAATCCAAGAATTGCTACGATTGATAAACCACCATGATTTGTTGCAAAATCTGGAATTACACTCACGGTTTGTGGTACAGCAGCCTTGTTGATAAATGGCATAATAAGTCCAAATAAAACAACTGCGATAAGTGGCAAAACTTTAATAACAACTGATATTTTCGCAACCCAACCACCGAATGCTGAACTGAGAATATTTGTCCCAAATGCGATAAATAGTGTTAAAAAACCCATGCCAATATAATAAATTGAGCTTACATTTTGCGCATCAAACCCCATTGAAGAAAAAAAGTATCTTGGGAAATAAAAACATAACGATGCAATAATAGCACCCATATAAAATATTTGAAACCACCCTGTTAAAAAGCTTAATAAACGTCCTGTTTTAGCTGAAATCGATTCACCACCAATGCGCATCATTGAAGAAAGTCCACCTGTATCTTTTAGAAGTGAACCAATTTCTGCAACAGTTAGTGCTGCTGCAATAGAAATGACTCCGCCTAGAAACCACGATGTAATTGCAAGACCTGAATCACCATGTGCTTTTGCTAAAATACCACCTGATTTAAGAAAGATTCCAATTCCGATAACAGAACCTATAACAAGTGATAAAAGTGTAAAAAATGATATTTTTTGCTGTTTTTCCATATAACCTCCTATTTAATATATTTCTAAGATTGTACACCATTCAAAACTTCAAGTCAAGCACTTTTTCATAACATTCTATTAAAATAAAAAAAACACAATATATGTGTTTTTAATTTTAAAAATTTTTTAAATATAAATGCTACTTGTTCTTAGGTGTTATATCACCTTTTTTCACAAGTTGGATTTCTATTGCTTCCATTCGAAGGCTTCTTCCTTCAGTTCCTGCGATTTCTCCATTTTTCACCCAATTCATCCATCCAACATTTTGGACATGTGTTCGGTAATACACATCATATTGCTTCGCAATTTCACCTGCAAGATTTATACGCATCGCTTCCATACGAAGTGATTGTCCTGTTGTTCCTGAAATTTGATTACTTGTTCGTGGTGCTTGCCATCCAATATTCTGAACATGTGTTGCATAGCTAATATCTCCAGATACTGGAAGATTTGATAAATTCATACGAAATGACTCAACGCGAAGTCCACGTCCAAATGTCCCCGCTACTTGCCCATCATTTACATAATTTTGCCATCCGATATTTT
>JBOFHN010000090.1:0-13798 GCA_051649665.1 Culicoidibacterales bacterium | reverse complement strand
TTTCCTATTTGTTCTAAATATGAAGCCCCTGACTTCACTTTTGCTTGAGATAATAGTTTCGATTCATCGATTTTGTTACTTCCATATACTTTATCAAGTAATTTAATATCGCTCGCTTTTAAATTTGCTACTAGTATGGTTTTCTCAGACATTTGTTGCATATTCTTATATGCATCTTCTCCTGAAATGGTAAATTCATTTGTTCGAATCGCATTTGTTTGTGATGTACAACCTGTTAAAAGACTGCTCAATCCTACAAGTGCACCTAATGATAGAATCATTTTATTCATCTTCATTACAATACCTCCATTATTTGTTTATATAGTTGTTCTAATTTCGCAAAATCCGGTTCATTCGCTGTGTATAGTTGCTGAAACCCATCATTTGTATCATAGCGTGGGATAACATGAACATGTGTGTGAAATACTGTTTGCCCTGCAATCTCTTTGACATTACTCACAATATTAAAACCGTGACACTTTAATGCACTTTCTAACTTTTGTGATATTGTTCTTACAGCACGCAATATCGCTATATCAATAGTATCAGCTTCAACTTCTAGAATATTTGCACTATGTTGTTTTGGTACAATGAGTGTGTGACCTACCGTTGTTTGGCTAATATCTAAAAATGCCTTCACATATTCATCTTCATATAATGTAAATGCTGGAATATCTCCCGCTATAATTTGACAAAATACACACGACATCGAATTATTCCCTCTTTTCTTTCTTATATACTCCAACGTATTATATCATAGTTACCTCATAAAATACAATTGCATTCTCTTTATTTTCATGGTAGAATAATGTGAGAATATTTACTTGGGAGGTCTATAATAAATGAATGGTCTTATCGTACTTTGGTTTATAATCGGAATCGTACTTGGTCTTGTAGGTGGATTCTTCTTTTCACGTTTTTTAACAAAACGCGAGTTAGAAAAAAACCCACCACTTAACGAGACTGTGGTTGCTGAAATGATGACACAAATGGGACGCAAACCTTCTAAAAAACAACTCGAAGCAGTTATGCGTACAATTCGTCAACAATCTGACAAATAAAAAAGAAGCAAATTTTATTATTTGCTTCTTTTTCTTTTACTCAAAATCTGCTTCATGAACGACATCAGTATCATCAACTGCCATCTTGCGACTACCATCTAAGTCATAAAACTCACGAATTTGCGCTTCAATTTGATTTTTGATTACTGGGTGTTCATCTAAATATTTCTTCGCATTTTCTCGACCTTGACCAATTTTCTCGCCTTCATACGAGTACCAAGCTCCAGCCTTTTCAATGAAGTCAAGTTGTGCTCCTAAATCAACAACCTCTCCTGTCTTCGAAATCCCAAGACCATACATAATATCAATTTCAGCAGTTTTAAATGGTGGTGCAACTTTATTCTTCACAACTTTCACTTTCGCTTTGGAACCAATTACATCCGTCCCATCTTTAATTGCTTCACCTTTTCTGACTTCAAGGCGAACTGATGAATAAAATTTCAGTGCTCGTCCACCTGGTGTAACTTCCGGATTACCAAACATAACACCTACTTTTTCACGGAGTTGATTAATAAAAATGGCAATAACATTGGATTTACTAATTACACCTGAAAGTTTACGGAGTGCTTGTGACATTAAACGAGCTTGCAATCCCACGTGTGAGTCACCCATTTCTCCAGCAATTTCAGCACGAGGGACAAGTGCTGCTACTGAATCGATAACGATAATATCAATTGCACCACTTCGCACAAGCGCTTCCGCTATTTCTAATGCTTGTTCTCCTGTATCCGGTTGTGATAATAAAAGATTATTTGTATCTACTCCTAAGTTCTTTGCATATACTGGATCAAGTGCATGTTCTGCATCGATGAACGCTGCTTGTCCACCTTGCTTTTGAACTTCTGCTAAAGCATGTAAAGCAAATGTTGTTTTCCCTGAACTCTCAGGACCGTATACCTCTATAATTCTCCCTTTTGGAAATCCACCAACACCAAGTGCAATATCAAGCATCAATGAACCACTTGAAACAGTTTCAATTTGTCGTTCAGGTCGATCACCCAATTTCATTACCGCACCTTTTCCGAATTGCTTTTCAAGATTTTTCAACGCCATGTCAAGTGCTGCCGTTCTTTGATCCGTAGCCATACTTTTATCCTCCATCTAATCTATACTTTATTCACTTTATATTTCTATCGTGTATTCTCATTTTACTAAAAACAAAATCAAATTGCAAGTAAAATTTCACATTTTGTGAAGTTTTTGAAAAAAACAAACGGCGAATAAGCCATGTTCTGTCCGGCATTCACCGTGGTAATCATCTATCTAAGATATATATCTTCAAAGACTTTGTTCATTTCCTACGTCTTCGCTCCCCTACCAAATTTGGGTTTCTCGCTTGTGGGGTTTACCCGTTCCACTTCTCTGTTTCCAAAGAAATCGTCACTGTGGCACTTTCAGGGTATTTCCATGTACATACGTATTTAGGAAAGGAACCCGCCATCACCTAAAAGGTGTCGCATTTTATTTATTATGTATACGCACAATCACTACAAACATCTCAGTTTGTGCGAGCATGGACTTTCCTCAACAACTCACGTTGCAGCGATTACCTTCACCGTTTGTTTTTGTAACTATCTTTGACCTTTACGAAGACTCGCTACTTCTTTTTCAAGTTGAGCAAGACGCTGAATCAAATCATAGTTCGTATTTTCCATTTCTGATGATTTGCGATTTGAAACATTTAAAAGTTCTTCAACATCTTCACCTTCATCTTCAACTTCAAAGTTGAAAAGGGAACTAAGTGGTGGCACTTCAGCTGTTACATTTTTTGCTTTTGGACGAATTAATTCAAATGAATAATCTTCTTGTGGTTCCACCGGAGCTGGTTGTTCTACACGCTCTTGTTCTACAGCGAAATTTTGAACTTGATTCATTCCACCCGCTTGAAGTTCCTCGATCATTTCTTGCAATGTGATGTAATCTTCCATGATTTTATCGAGAAATTCATCAACTTCGTTTTTATCGTAGCCACGAAAACTTGTTTTAAATTCTGCTTCATAGATATCATTTTCAGTAAAATTCAATTTCATAATACGCCTCTTTCAATTTTATCTTATTTTGTATATGCATTTATTCTATCAAAATTCGAACCTTTTATCAACAATTATTTAAAAACTCTTGCTTTTTCGTTTCCTTTTTTGTATAATGTAACAAGTGCTTATGAATTAGAAATAGGAGGCAATGGTATGGCAAAAGTATGTTATGTTACTGGGCGTAAGGCTAGTACAGGAAATAATCGTTCACATGCGTTAAACGCAACTCGTCGTCGCTTTAATGCGAACTTGCAAAAAGTTCGTATTCTCGTTGATGGAAAGCCAAAGAAAGTATACGTTTCAGCACGTGCACTTAAAAAGGCCGGACTCGTTGAACGCGTATAATATATAATAAAAACCTTGGGCAACCAAGGTTTTTATTATACGCTTAGATAAATGAATCGCGAACTCTTTCCCAAAATTGGCGCTTTTTATATCGCGCAAAGCGAATTGTTTCCGGTGATAACCGCGCTAAAATATAGTCAATTTCTAAGAATGTCTCTTCTAAATGATCGTATGTGAGCACCACTCCCTGTGAGTCTTTAATTTTCAATTTTAGTATTTGATCTTGCGCAAGAATAATAGAAGATGATATTGTACGATAGACTCGATTATTAATCGAAGCAATTTCAGATAATTGAAACGCTTTAATACGTGGATGTAAAAGTGCACCGTGTAACGATTTATTGTAGGCTGTACTTCCACTTGGTGTTGAGACACAAAGTCCAGTACCTCGAAATGATTCAAAATAAACATCATCAATAAATACATCAATTGCCAATGTCTTTTTCGCATTCGTTAATACAAATTCATTTAAAACAACTTGTTTTCTTTCACCACATATCCCATATAATTCAAACTCCACAAGTGGAAATTCCATCGTTTCAAATTCATTTGCTATTATGCATTCTAGCATTTCATCAATTTCATCAATTTTCCAATCAGTATAAAAGCCAAGACTCCCAGTATGAACACCGACGAATTTCACATCGGCAAGACGATGTTTGTAACGTTGAAAAGCCTCAAGTAATGTTCCATCTCCACCAACACTGATAATCAATTCAGGAAGTTCTTCATCATATTGGAAACCACAGGATTCAAGACGCGTTTGTATCGTCTCATGAATCTCATGTGATTCTGATCCACTTCGCTTTACAATTACAAATTTCATTGGTTATCCCTCCCATTTTTATTATTGTATCATAATTTTTTTAGCAAAAGGAGATTTTATGCTTAAAGAACTTGAAATCGAACTAAAGACAACATTATCTCAAATTCAGTTCGAACACATTTGCAAACTTTTTTTCACCGATCAAAAGCCGCTCATCCAAACAAACACATACTTTGACTCGTCAGATAGTCTACTCAAGATGAACAGCATGGCGCTTCGTTCTCGAACAACAAGTAATCAAAAAGTGCTCACATTAAAAGTAAAGCGTGATACGCTCACCTCTTTTGAATATACTGTACCATTTTCTACGAATTTAAAAACAACGCTCAGCTCATCACCAGAATTACAGCAACATCTTCCTTGCAATGCTGATAAGCTCAATCCAATTGTCACTTTTACAACACATCGATACACGCACGAACTTTCCTTTGGCATCTTGTGTCTTGATTGTACTTACTTTGAAAATGGGAATCTTGATTTTGAACTCGAAATAGAAATACAGACAGAGACTGATTTTCTAGAAGCAAGTGAATGGATTCAATCACAAAATATCAACTATCAACAAGCTCCGACAAAAATCGCTCGAGCAATTGCTCAACAATCACTTTAGTATTTTCCACTCTCCCGCTTATCATTAATTTTTCCATTTCCAAACAACACGCTTCTACTGAATAACATTTTATCAAATACAGATAGAGTAGGCGTATTTGCCAGATGAATGGTGATACTGTAAATAAGCAATTCGCAGTATACGCCACCCCCAGCTGCTCAATTTTATATCCGTGTCCTATCAGATAATACAATTCTTTTGCAGTTCGTGTCCTATTTTGTTGTTGATAGTATTGAAATGTGGGAATCAACTTACACCTTTCAATCAGCCAGCGTTTTTGCAATATAGAAAGTACGCATTTATTTTCAGGGAGCCGTTCTAAGTTAATTATTTCGGTCCAGGGAATACTTCTACTTTCATACAACACTCTGGTTTGACTTATAAATTGAACCCCTATAACATGCATTAAACAGCCTCTTTGTACATCAATGTATAGAAGAGGTATTTTTGTATGCTTCCAAATATATTTTGCCAACGATGTAAGAACGAGTGTCTTACCTTTGTTACGTGGCAATTTAAAAATCCAGTATTGCTTCAAACCTAAATCAATATAATCACAAATTCGCTCTTCTAATACACTTTGACAAATAATTGAAAATTGAATTTCAATCACTGTCTTTCCGACCAAAATATCTGCACGACGATTCGCACTAACAGAAACTTCTTGCCTGGCACCGTATGAGCCAAGTTCTTTTGCAATATACATTTTCCAATATTGATGAAAATCACTTTCTCCCCCCGATTTCGAACAACGCTTTCGATGCACAAAAAAATAACGGCCATTTTTGGATTTTCTCATCTTGACCTGTTCTTGACAATCTGGACAATAAAGCGGAAGATTCAATACGTTTTCGCTCGCGAATACATATTCACCCACTTCATTTTTAGCATAAAACAAAAAACCACCTCGAAATAATTTACGCATTCGAGATGATTTTTTCTAAAACAATGCAGAAAACAATGTGAAAAATCGTTCTAGCAATTTACTTCCAATAGGGCGCTTGGTCCACATTTCCATCGTGATAAGTTGACTGTTATCTAAATCTTCTTCAAAGAGTTCAGATAAGCGATTTACTTCTCTGTGGGCATACATAAATACCATCAATTCTAAGTTCGTGTGAATTGATCGTAAATCAAAATTACTTGTTCCCACAGCTGCATCTTTACCGTCGATAATAATTAACTTCTGATGAACAAACGTATCTTCCATTAAATACACTTCAACTCCGTTTTTTAGAAGTTCACTTACAAATGAACGACTTGCTGCATATACTGATTTCTTATCTGGGACACCCGGTAGTAAAATACGGACTCTAACTCCCGTTCTCGCTGCAATTTTCAATGCTGTAAGCAATTCTGCTGTAGGTACAAAATAAGGCGTTGCAATATCGACTGATTTTTTTGCTTGGGTAATCAAGCGGAAATATGCATCATTAATCGTTGTTTGAATTGTATCATAACCATCGGGTACGATTTGAACATAGCCATGTCCTGACTCCTCACATATTGGAAAGTAGAAGTTTTCATCACCTGATTGGACAATCATTTTATCAGTTGCAGAGAGCCAATCAATTAAAAATATTCGCTGTAATTGATGTACAGCATCTCCCTCTAACTTCAGATGGAGATCACGCCAATATGGTTTTATCATGTTTTTATTTCCATACTTCCCATCAAAGTTATAGCCACCTGTAAATCCAACTTCCCCATCTACGATAACTATTTTTCGATGATTACGGTATAAAACGGTAGAATCCAATAACATCGAAAAGGTTTTATTATAAAACTCCACCTCAACTCCTGCTTCAAGTAATCGATTAATTGTTTTACTTTGAAAGAAAGACATTAACGTCCCAACATAATCAACTAAAACACGTACTTTTACTCCGGTTTTAGCCTTTTCACATAGTACATCAAAAATAGGTTTTGTAACTTCCTCCTCATACATCATATAAAACTCAAAATGAATATGATGCTTGGCATCACGTACAGCTTCTAAAATCGATTGAAACGGTTCATTTGCTTCAAGTACACGCACTTTTGTTTTTGTAAAAATAGGGTGTGGTGTAATCTGAGCAGCATCTGACAAACCTGGATCCGCATCAATTTCATAATGTGGCTTCACTACATCATTCCACTGTTCACTCATCTCTTCTGCTACTTTTTTCTTCTGTCTTAATTTAATAATCTCTTTTGGGCTCCGTCCCAATATATAAAAAGTAAAAGCTCCGACTATCGGAAGAAAGAAAATAAAAAGTAACCACGCCCACTTCACACCGTATTCACGAGTGCTAAATAATATATATACGGCAAATGCCAAAACAACGAGTAGGACGAACCATGAGGCAAGATAGGTCCCTGTAATATTAGACCCTAATGTAATATCTATTTGAAACGTAATAATCAGCACAAATAAAACCATTGATAAAATCAAATTCAATGTTGCGAGTACAAAGCGATGTTTCTTTTGAAATTTATTCATATATTACCTCATTTTCCATACATATCTTTTATAAATATAAACAAAAAATGGTGAGAAGTCAAACTTCACACCAAAATCACCTATTTCTTCCAATTTGGAAATTCTTTTTTGTACAATTCATACAATTCATCACATCCAGCTTGTTCAGGACAGAGTGAGCAACTTATTGCCATTTCACGTAACTCACGTGGAATAAATGTACGAATCTCTTCATCATTATAACCGACTTGAAGTCGCTTTTCATCAAGAATAATTGGTCTTTTTAAAACACTTGGTTCCTCTTGAATAAGATGTACCACCTCTTTAAGTGTCATCGCTTCAACGTCAATATTATTTTCAGTAATGTATTTTGAACGTTTGGAAATAATATCTTCTGTTCCATTTTCTGTTAATTCTAAAATTCTATATATTTCTTCTTCTGTGAGCGGTGTCACAAAGAGATTCTTTTCTTTATATGGGAGTTGAAATTCTTCAAGCCATTTCTTTGCTTTTCGACACGAAGAACAACTCGGTGTTGTATACAGTACGATCACCAGAACAACCTCCTTTACTTTTTGAAGTGTGTCTCTATTTTACTATCTTTTATACTATTTGTACAGTCTTTTTTTATTTTATGAAACTTTTCTTTACATAGCGAAAAAGTGTAGAAATATAATCTACACTTTTATCCATGCATGCAAAATATACGAGAGCCTCTGCATACATTATAGATTTTCTGGTGATAACTGATACACTTTAGAAAACTTATCATATAAATATGAAACATAATATTCTGGATTGAAAGTTTCATTTGTAAAGTCCATTATAATTTCATCAGCTATTTTCAATTTTCCATATTGATGTACATGTTCACATAAATATTCAAGAATTGTATGAAGTTCTCCACTAAGTGCTTTATCCATATCAATATCTTTTTCTATAATATGCGTGAATTGTGAGGCATAGGCAGAACCAACAACATATGTTGGAAAATAGCCAAATGATCCCATTGACCAGTGTACATCTTGAAGTACACCCTCTGCATCATTTTTAATATCAAGTCCAAGATATTCTTTATACAATGAATTCCAAATACGTGGAATATCGGCTGTTGTAATTTTATCTTCAAATAACATTTTTTCAATTTCATAGCGAATCATAACATGGAATGGGTATGTTAATTCATCAGCTTCAATTCTGATCGGCCCTGCAACAACACGATTCATTGTCTGCACAAATGTTTCACACGATACATTTGATAATTGTTCTGGAAAAAGTTTTTGTAATCTAGGATAAATCGGTGTCCAAAAACGAATATCTTTTCCAACGATGTTTTCATAAAAACGAGATTGTGACTCATGAATACCCATTGACGTACCGCCATCAAGAAGTGTTCCTGCCAAGTTATCAGAAACACCTTGTTCATACAACGAATGTCCTGTTTCATGAATTACTGAAGAAATTGAACTTTCAAGATTATTTGCATAATAATGTGTGGTCATACGAACATTGTTTTTATCAAGTGACATTGAAAATGGATGTTCACTCTCTTTTAAAACACCTGCGTCATAATCAAATCCAAGATACTCCGCAAGCCAGAAACAAAATTCTTTTTGCTGTTCTATTGGATACTCTACACCATCAAAGCAAGCTCTATCAATTTGAAAGGGTGATGTTTGGATTGCTTTCAACAATGGCAACAAGCGCTCTTTTAGCAATTGAAATAATTTATCTAACTTTTCTACTGTTAAATTACGTTCATACTCATTTAAAAGTGCATCATATGGATGTGCTTCATATCCGTAGTATGAAATCAATTTTTTCTGGTATGCGACGATTTTCGCAAGAGTTGGTTCAAACAGGGCATAATCTGACTGCTCTTTTGCTTGAACCCAAATAGCATGTGCACGATTGAGAAGTTCTTGATATTCCACATACTCTTCTTTCGGTATGCGTTCCATTTTGCGAACTTCAAGGAGTAATTCTGAAATCATCTTTCTCTCAATGTCACTAATATCTGCAGCATTTTCATATTGCTTTAGTGTATCAAGAAATTTTTCTCCTGTCATCACATCATGCATTTTTTCCGAGATAAAACTTACCGCACTTGCTGTTTGCTTTTGCGCTTTAGCTGGCATTTCTGTTTCTAAATCCCATTGAATCAATGTAAGTAAATAGTTGTATTGAGAGATAAGTTGAATTTGCTCATAAATATATTCCATACTGTTCTCCTTTTATCTTAATACAAAATGTCCTTCTTCAACTTCTACCCATTTTGCATCAGCTTTTGCTCGACCTTCAGTATACGGAATACGAACACGTGTACGCTCATACTCTGGATTTGGAAGTGGAATCGCTGAGAGAAGTGATTTTGTATATGCATGTTGAGGATTATCATAAATTTGCTCTGCTGTTCCAAGTTCAACGATACGACCAGCGTACATAACAGCAATACGGTCACTAATAAATTTCACCATTGAAAGATCATGAGCGATAAATAAATATGTAAGCCCCATCTCCTTTTGTAAATGTTTCATCAAGTTCACAACTTGTGCTTGAATTGAAACATCGAGTGCAGAAATTGGTTCATCGGCAATAACAAGCTCTGGACGCATGATAAGCGCACGAGCAATTCCAATACGTTGACGTTGTCCACCTGAAAATTCATGTGGATAACGTGATGCATGTTCACGATTTAAACCAACAATGTCAAGAATATCATATACTTTTTGATTTCGTTCTTCTGTTGTTTTATACAATTTATGAATATCTAAACCTTCAGCAATGATATCGAGAACTTTCATTCTCGGATTGAGACTCGCCATTGGATCTTGGAAAATCATTTGGATATTACGTGTAAGTTCATGACGATCAAATTTTGATAATTTCTTCTTAGAAATATCTTTTCCTTTGAACTCAACTTGACCTGATGTCGGTGTATATAAACGAATAATTGAACGTCCTGTTGTAGATTTCCCACAACCAGACTCTCCAACGATTCCAAATGTCTCACCTTTGTAGACATCAAAAGAAATACCATCAACTGCTTTGATTACAGTTCCTTTGGCATGAAAATGTTGTTTTAGATCTTTAACGCTTAAAAGAATCTCATTTGACATGGTCAACACTTCCTTTCTTAATTAATGTCATCGCTTCGTCCACTCTGCTTTTTACGATTTCTGGAATATCTACTTTCGGTGCTCTCTCATCCAGTAACCACGTTGCAGCGTAGTGCGTTGGTGATATTTTAAACATCGGTGGTTGTTCTTGGAAATCAACATCAAGTGCCCATTTATTTCGAGGTGCAAATGCATCTCCTTGTGGCGGAGTTAATAAGTTTGGTGGTGTCCCAGGAATTGCGAATAATTCTTTATCTTTTGAATCAACACTAGGCATTGATGCTAAAAGCCCCCATGTATACGGGTGACGAGGCTCATAGAAGATTTCATCAACAGTTCCTTTTTCAACAATTTTACCTGCATACATTACAGACACGTAGTCAGCAACATTGGCTACAACACCTAAATCATGTGTGATAAAGATAACAGCGACACCGGTTTTCTTTTGTACATCTTTAATCAATTCAATAATTTGAGCTTGGATTGTTACATCAAGTGCTGTTGTCGGCTCATCTGCAATCAGAACTTTAGGATTACACCCGAGTGCAATTGCAATAACGATACGTTGACGCATTCCACCTGAAAATTGATGTGGGTATTGTTTTAAACGTTTTTGAGGGTGATTAATACCTACAAGTTCTAATAGACGGATTGCTTCATCACGTGCTGCTTTTTTATCCATTTTCTGATGGAGAATAATCCCTTCCATCAGTTGTGCACCAATTGTCATCGTTGGATTAAGACTTGTCATCGGATCTTGGAAAATCATCGCAATTTGACTTCCACGAATTTTCAAGTACTCTTTCTCACTCATGTTTGTGATATCTTGACCAAAGAGCGTAATCGACCCCTCTGTCACATGTCCATTTTGAGCAAGTAATCCCATAATCGCTTTTGACGTTACAGATTTACCACTTCCTGATTCACCTACAATTGCAAGTGTCTCACCTGAGCGAAGTTGAAAATCAACACCCCGAATTGCTTTTACAGTTCCTTGTTCTACCTTGAAATCAACATGCAGATTTCTAACATCTAAAATAATTTTTTCGCTCATATTCTACTCTCCTCTAACGTTTGGATCAAACGCATCACGAATTCCATTTGCTAAGAAGACAAATGCTATTGTCATCAATCCCATAATGATCGCAAGTGGGATGATAACATGTGGATATCGAATCAATGAACTACGAGCATCAGAAATCAATAATCCAACTGTTGCAGTCGGTGGTTTCATACCAAGACCGAGATATGATAGCGATGTTTCAAAAAACATCGTTGAAGGAATTGATACTGTCATCGATACAGCGATAACACCGATAATGTTAGGAATAACATGTCGAAATAAAATCGAAACATTCGATCTCCCTAAAACTTCTGACGCTAAAATGAACTCATGATTACGATACTTCAAAACTTGACCACGTGTTAAACGAGCAAGTGAAGGCCATGTAAAAATTGACATCACAAGTAAAAATGTCCAAAAGTTGGGATTGATAATCATAAAAATGATTCCTAAAAATTGCAGTAATGGAATGTTTTCCATATATTCAATAATCGCTTGCATAATATTATCCACAACAGTGTTAGAAAATCCTGAAATTGCTCCATACATAATACCAAAAGAGCTCGCAATGAGTGTTGAGACAGTAGCAAAACTGAGTGAAAACTTCACACCAGCCCATGTACGTGCCCATAAATCACGACCAATTTCATCAGTTCCAAACCAATGTTCAGCTGAAGGAAGCGCAAATACATTTTTCAAATCCGTTGTCGTTACATCACTATTTGAGAAAAATGGCGACAGATATGCTAATAATAAAATTAATACAAGCATCAAAATTGCTGCAACTGTCGCTTTATTACGAAATAACTCTCGAACGACATCTTGTGCATAAGTACGTGATGTTGTTGTAATTTCATCACTTTGCTTGTACTCTTGTTTTGCAAAAGTAAATAATTCTTTATTGATAGTTTCCATCTTACTCACCTCCTGATATACGAATACGTGGATCGACAATTCCATATAAAATATCAACCGCGAACAATGTTAAAGAACCGATGATAATAAATAAAAATGTCGTTGCTGCTTGCATACTAATATCCATTTTAGAAATTGCACTGAGTGTTAAGCGCCCTAATCCATCAATATTAAATACACTTTCAATAATAAATGTTCCTGTTAAGATTGAAATTGCAAGTGGTCCAAAAATAGTAAGGAGCGGAATAAGTGAATTACGTAAACCATGTTTCAAGATAACTTTACGGTAACTCAATCCTTTTGCTCTCGCTAATAAAATATAATCACTATTCAGCACTTCAATTAAATCAGTACGAATATAACGTGTTACTGTTGGTACAATCCAAAACATCATCATCGCAATCATCGGTAAAACATACGATACAAAGTCTTTTCCACTTTCATACCACATGTATTTTGAGGCCGTTGGTGGAAACCAACCTAACTGTTGTGCAAATAAAATTTGAAGTAAATACGCAAGAATTACTGATGGTAAACAGCTACATACAACGATAATAAAGTTAATTGCCCGATCCGAAAATTTATTTCGTTTAATCGCTGCAATTACCCCACCTAAAATCCCTGTAAGTGTTCCGACGATAAGTGGTAAGATTCCAAGTGATATAGAAACCATCAAACGTGGGGCAATTGTATCCCAGTTTTTAGCACCTTTTTTCGTCTCTGTATCTGGTTCTCCGAGTCCATCAAATACATCTTTTGTGAAGAATTTCGTGAAACGTTCACCAGCAGTTATATAATAACCCTTTTGTACTTTCATCTCGTGACATCTCTGCTCTGTCATCTTTATATTACACACTTCAGCCTTCGGTGCGTATTGTAATATTGTAAATAATGTCGCCATAACAGTTACAACAATGAGTGTTGTTCGTATTAAACGAAGCATTACATATCGCGCCATCGATGGGATGCGATAATACAGTTTTGATATTTTTCCTAACATTAAATCACCCTTATTATTGAAAATTAGCTGACAAACGAATGCCAGCTAAAAATAATACTCTCTACTTTATATTATAACATTTATTTAATAACAAAATTACGATATTGTTTTGTTGCCATAATGTTTTGATAATATGTTTCCACTCGGTCATTAAGCGCAAATGTTTGTACTTTTTGATAAAGAGGAATCATTTGTCCTGTTGAAAGTAATGCTTTTTCTGCAGCAATTGCTTGGTTGAAAATCGCATTGATATCGTCTGATTTTTCTCCAACAAGTCGTTTTAATTCATTTGTTTCTTTTAAAACTTCTGGATATGTTACACCAGATTTATTCCATCCATTTTCTGTAAATGGGAAGAATACACC
>JBOFHN010000089.1:0-13113 GCA_051649665.1 Culicoidibacterales bacterium | reverse complement strand
TCCAGATTTATTAATTACTGTTTAGTATAATGTGTTTTAAAATTCTTTGAAATATTAGAGCATTTAAAGAGAAAATTTTAGATATATTTGTTATTATTAAAGTAATAACATTTTGGAGGTATGCACTATGGCATTATTTGGTGGAAAAGAGCTTAATACAATTGGTACACAAGTAGAAGTAGGTCAAGTATTATCTGATTTTGTAATGGTAGATAAGAATTTATCACCTAAAACACTGGCTGATTTTGAAGGTAAAATTAAAGTATTTACAATTGTTCCTTCTGTTGATACGGGTGTGTGTGATGCGCAAACTCGTAAGTTTAATGAAATGTATCGTGATAATAGCGATGTTGTAGCAATTACAGTGAGTATGGATCTTCCATTTGCACTTTCACGATTTTGTGGGAATGCTGGAATAGAAAATGCGATTACGCTCTCAGATTATCAAACAGCGGGATTTGGTGAACAAGTTGGTGTATTATTTGAAGGTGTTCGCTTATTACAACGTGCGGTTATCGTTGTTGATAAATCAAATGTCGTAGCGTATACTGAATACATGGAAGAGTCAGCGGATGCAGTGAATTTCGATGCTGCAGCCAATGCAGTAAACAAGCTTTTATAATAAATAAAGTGCAGGTATCTATCTGCATTTTTTAATGACAAAAATAAGTAAGTATGCTATAATGGGCTCGGTAATATAATTACAATCTACTATATAAAGGAGTTACTGATGAAAAAATTATTTTTAACAGCAGTATTAGCGTTTTCTTCATTAAGTTTACTAGCAGGATGTAGCACAGCAACATCAACCACACAAAAGGCACCAGTCAATAAAAAAGAAGATGCGGTTAATGCAACTAAAGCAAACATTGAAGGTATTCTAAAAGGTGATAAAGCACAATATGATAATTATTATGGTGCTGGTAAATACGAAGAATCAAAATCAAAACGTGAAAAATTAAATGTTATAGGAAAAAACAATACATCTAAAGATAAAGAAAAAGAAAATAAAATTTTGAGTCTTGTTCAAGGCGCATATAGTAAAATCAAAATTGATTATGAGGAAAAAAGTGAGACAGAAGTGCTTATTCATATTCATCAAATGAGCTTTGATCAAGAAGCATTGCAACAATGGATGCTTGCAAAATTACAAGCGGGTGAAGTTAAAAGTGATGAATTGAATGATAATGAAAAGTTGACAGAAGCGATATTTAAAGCAGTTGCAGATGGATCACTTGCATTAAAAGAAGGCAAAATTATTGATAAAGTAATTAAACTTCAAGAAAAAGATGGGAAAATGGATATTGAATCACCAAGTGTAGAGGAAATTGCAGAAGCAATGTTTAATCCTGCTGGTGAAGCGGCGAATGTTTAAAATATTTTAAAAACGCAGATATTTGTATCTGCGTTTTCTTTTATATAAAGTACTGATAAAGTAGCTGGATTATGATATAATGTATATAATTAAGTGTGGAGCGGGAGCTCTTTTTTTATGAAGATGGAGATTATTGATGAAAACTTTACTGATAACACAAAATGCAAAATATATTCATACCTCACTTGCATTGCGCTGGTTGTATGTTGTTTCAAAAGATATCCACGACATTGATTTTAAAGAATATACGATAAAAGATTCAATCGAATCGATAGCGGATGATATTCTCAGTCAAGAAATCGATGTTTTGGGTATTAGTGTTTCAATTTGGAATGTGAGACAAACAAAAGAGTTAACAGCACTATTAAAACAATTGAAGCCAGAATTAATTATTATTCTCGGTGGACCTGAGGTTGGTTATGAAACAGAATATTTTATAAATAATTGGAATATTGATTATATTGTCAGTGGTGAGGGAGAGTTTGTTCTACAGCAATTACTGACCAAATTGAAAGAAGGAAGCGATGTTGATTCAATTCATGTTGCTTCGAAAAAAAGACCACAAGCGCATCCTGCACAAGCGCCAATTGAACTGCTTGAAACATATGAATCTCCATATATGTTAGAACGAGATAAAGAGAGTGCAAAACACCGTGTTATTTATTTTGAGACAAGTCGAGGTTGCCCGTATAATTGTCAATATTGTCTTTCTTCACTTGAAAAAGGTGTTCGCTATTTTTCACAAGAGTATACATCACGTCAATTGGCGTATCTTTTTGAAAGTGAAGTGAAGACAGTCAAATTTCTTGATCGGACATTTAACTTAAAACAAGATCACACGTTATTCATATTTGATACAATTAAGCAATTATATAATCAAAAGACGATTTGTCAATTTGAAATATATGCTGATTTATTGAAACCACAAATGATGGATACACTAGCAACTTTTCCTAAAAATTTTTTACGCTTTGAAATTGGTATTCAATCAACATACGATCTCACAAACAAAACGGTAAAACGAATGCAAAATTTCGATAAAATTGCTCAAAGTGTCAATCGTTTGCATCAAGATGGTGTTGTTGATTTACATCTTGATTTGATTGCCGGTTTGCCATATGAGACATATGATCGTTTTCAACAATCATTTAACGAAGTATTTGAATTGAAAGCGAAAGAACTTCAGCTTGGATTTTTAAAGATGTTAAGAGGGACTAAACTCCGTGACCAAGCTGAATTATATGGGTATCTTTACGATCTTGATGGACCATATGAAATTTATCAGCATAATGACATGTCAACTGAAGACATTCATAATATTAAAATTGTTGAAGATATGCTTGAAAAATATTGGAATAGTGGGAAATTTTCAAATACGCTCAAAATAGTATTAGAAGATACAAATTACTTTCAATGGTTTTATCAATTAGGCCTTTTTTATCAAGCGAAAGGAATTCCGCATATTGGTTATCAGCTCAGTGACTTATTTGCAGTGTTATACGAATTTCTACATCCTGATACAGACGTGAAAGAAGCGTTATTTATCGACTATTATACGCATTTTAAAGTTAAACCTAAACGGTTTATAGAACCGACGATGAATAATGATGAGAAGAAACGATTGATTCAAATGATGCTTGATGATACTTCATATTTAGAATTATCAGAACTCAATCAACAATTACTTTATAAGTATACATATTTTGAAAAAATAAGAGAGGGACGCTATTTTTTAATGACGTATGCTCCCCAATATACAAAATGGAATATTTACACATATGATAATAAGGAGAATGTATGAAAAAATTAGTACTTGCAGAAAAGCCATCGGTTGGTCGTGATATTGCACGTGTTATTGGTGCTAAGCAAAAGATTAATGGTGGTCTTGAAGGACCACAATATATTGTGACGTGGGCACTTGGTCATCTTGTCTCACTTGCAGATCCAGAAGCATATGATAAAAAATACCAAAAATGGGAATTACAACATCTGCCAATTTTACCGGAGAAACCCAAATTTGTTGTGCTATCTGAAACGAGAAAACAATACTATGCCGTTGAATCGCTTTTAAAGCGAAAGGATGTAGGTGAAGTGATAATAGCAACAGATGCAGGTCGTGAGGGAGAACTCGTAGCGCGCCTCATCTTAGAAAAAAGTGGTGTCAAAAAACCAATTCAGCGACTTTGGATTTCATCTGTGACAGATAAAGCAATTCGCGATGGATTTAAAAATCTGAAACCTGGGAATGCGTACCTTCCACTTTATGCATCGGCACTTGCTCGTAGTGAAGCAGATTGGTATGTTGGAATTAATGCTACACGTGCACTTACAACAAAATATAATGCACAGCTCTCATGTGGTCGCGTCCAAACTCCAACACTTGCGCTTATTGCGATGCGTGATGAGACAATACGTAGTTTCCAGCCTAAACCATATTATCAAATGAAAGCACAGGCATTTGGATTATCGATGAATTGGCATCCACAAAATCAAACTGTAGCATTTGATTTAGGAGCAGTTGAGATGCTCGCAAAGCAATTAGAACAAGACAAGATAACAATCGTGGAAGCAAAGATAAAAGAGAGTACAATAGGACAACCACAGCTCTTTGATTTAACTGAATTACAAAGACAAGCCAATACACGATTTGGATATAGTGCAAAACAAACGCTAACAGCATTGCAATCACTATATGAATTTCATAAATTAGTTACATACCCAAGAACTGATTCACGATATTTAAGCAGTGACATTGTACCAACGCTAAAAGAACGTCTTGAAGCGTTATCTGGTGCAAATAATCGAAAATTAGCTGCAACAATTACCCGTGCTGGAATTAAAGCAGAATCACACTTTGTAAATAATGCAAAAGTGAGTGATCATCATGCGATCATTCCAACGGAAGTAAGTAGTGATGGTGCTTCTCTTGGAAATATCGAACAAAATATTTATAATATGATTGTTGCCCGCTTTTTAGCGGTTCTCCTTCCTAAAGCTCGTATTGCGAAAACTGAAATTATCGCCCACTGCCATAATGAAGTATTTAAAACATCAACAACAGCAACATTGTCACAGGGATGGTATGAGGCTGAAAAGCCAGATGCAATAGATAAAGCACAAATTGACTTGAATTTGTTGAAAACAGGGCAGACGGAACAAGCGAAGATTTCCCTTGAAAGAACACAAACAAAACCGCCTGCGCATTTCACAGAAGCGACACTGCTTGGGGCGATGGAAAATCCAAGTAAATACGTTACCAATAGTAAAGAATCTGCAATTCTAAAAGAAACAGGCGGTCTTGGAACTGTTGCAACACGTGCTGATATTATTGAAAAACTATTTTCACAATATGTTATAGAAAAGCATGATCAAGCAATTAAAATTACAAATAAAGGAAAACAATTACTTGAACTTGTACCAAAAGATTTAAAATCACCAAGTCTTACTGCAAAGTGGGAAATGGAATTAGCAAGTATTGCAAGTGGAAAGAAAAAATCACAACCATTCACTGCAGAAGTAAAAACATATGCGAAAAAAATCATATCAGAAATCAAGACTGATGATACAACATTTAAACATGATAACATGACCTCAAAAAAATGTGATTTATGTGGAAAACCGATGCTTGAAGTTAATGGAAAAAAAGGCGAGATGCTCATCTGTTCTGATCCGCAGTGTAAAGGAAAAAAACGCCTATCAACAGTTACGAATGCCCGATGCCCACAGTGTCATAAAAAATTAAAACTTGTTGGTGAAGGTGAAAAGCAAATGTTTGTTTGCCTGTGTGGCTACCGTGAGAAAATGACAACATTTGAAAAACGGAAAAAATCAGAAACAAAAAAAGCAACAAAACAAGATGTGAATCAATTTCTCAGAAAACAAGAAAAAGATACTACGAGTAGCTTTTCAGCATTGTCACAATTACTAGATGATTAAGAAGAACACGATGTGTTCTTTTTTTTTGTATAGATGACAGCTGATATACTGTAAAGAAAAATACTTCTGTGTTACAATAATAAGAAATAATAATCAAGGAGTGAGGACATTATGATTTGTTATAGAACATTACAACATGTAGAAATGAAGGTATTATATAATGCTTTTATAGCTTGCTTTGAAGATTATATTGTAAGTATTCAAATGCCATATGATAAGTTTGAAAAAATGATGACAAGAAGAGGTTATGTAGGAGAATTATCAATAGGCGCATTTGATGATGAGAATTTAATTGGTTTTATTTTTAATGGTCGTAGAAAATGGGAAAATAAAGAAACAATTTATGATATGGGAACTGCGGTAATAAAAGAATATCGAAAACAGGGAATCACAACTGGATTGCTAAATGAATTACAAAGTTATATTCAAAATTCAGAAATAGAACAATATTTACTTGAAGTTATTCAGGAAAATACGCCAGCATATCAACTGTATCAAAAACAAGGATTTGAAGTAGTACGGTCATTTGCATGCTTAACAGCGGAGAAAAAGAAAATAGAGAGTAAAATGAATCATGAGGTGACTATTGTTAATCAGCTTTGCTGGGATGAAGCAATAACTTTTTGGGATATTGCTCCTTCATGGCAAAATTCAATTGAATCGATTATGACAGACCCAGATATGTTTATATTTGCAATTGTGAAATATGAAGAGAGATTTATCGGATATGGAATTATTGATAAATCAAATGGTGAAATTGTACAAATAGCAGTTGATGAAAAATATAGAAATTTAGGTGTAGCAACATCAATTATAGCAAAACTTACCGAGGACGTAAGTGTTGATATAATTCGAATATTGAATATTGATGATTCAAATCAGCAGTTACTCACTTTTTTGAAAAATCGTGGTTTTGTAGAAGATATGAATCAGTTTGAAATGATAAAATTACTTAATAAATAAGAAAGGAGTGCTGGCATTGAGAATCGAAAAAGCAACTATGGCGATTATACCAGAGATTGAATTTGCACTTCCAAATGTTGTGTCAATGATGCAAGCGATGAACAATCCGCAATGGTCCCTTTCTTATCCTAGAGTTCATGATTTCAAGCAAGATATAGAGGATGAGCATTTATTTTGTTTTATTGAAAATGATGAAGTAGTGGGTGTCGCAGCACTAATTTTAGAACCTGATTTGTGGTTTTATGAATTAGAGCATAATAATCAAATTATGCCAATAGATGATGAAGTTATGTATGTACACCGAATTTTTGTATTTCCTCAATTTTCTGGAAATCAATATGGGAAAAATATATATGCATGTATTATTGACTATGCGAAAAGTGCTGGGCATTTAGCTGTTCAAGTTGATACACATGAGAATAATATTCCAATGAATAAAACGTTGCTACGAAGCGGTTTTACATATACAGGAAGTAGAGGCCGTGATAATCGTGAGGGACTTTGGAATATGTATGAATATCTACTGACAGCTAATCAGTAAAAAATAACAATGTCCGTACTTTTATACGAATAGATAGTTATTACTTGTTAATATAGGCTAAAAATATTACGATACAGGTAGAGAACGTTTTCATGAATCGTTTTTAATATTTACTATTTAGGAGGACTTATGAAATCATTACCAAAATCAAAACAAATTGCGTATGCAATGGGACAATTTGGATGGTCGATTCTTGTTGGGATAGTGACGTCATATTTATTATTTTATTATGTGCCAACAAGTGAATCAGGAATTCCGCATTTTATTCCTCAAATTGCTTTCTTTGGATTTATTACAATTATCATGTTGATATTTGTTTTGGATCGTCTTATCGGTGCGATTACAGATCCATGGATTGCTTCTCTCAGCGATCGATCAACATCAAAGCATGGTCGACGAATTTCATTTATGCGATTGAGTGCAATACCATTTACAATCACAACGATTCTTGTCTTTATTAATCCAGGTCCGAGTGAAAGTTGGATTAATGCAATATTTTTAACATTATCACTTTTGTCTTTTTACTTTTTTTATGCGATGTATGTGACACCATTTACAGCTTTGATGACAGAAATTACACATACTGATGAAGAAAGAATTAATATTTCAACATTGATGTCAGTTTCCTGGTTTTTAGGTTTTGTTGTAGCGACGCTTGCACCAGCCCTTTGGGGAGTTCTAGAAGGAATGGGAATGGACAAGATGATGGCGATTCGTGTTGCAGTTATTATTTTATCTGCAATCGCATTTGTATTTTTAATGATGCCGATTTTGTTCATCGATGAACATGATTATAGTACACCAAAACCAAGTACAGAAAAGAAAATGGAATCGTTGAAGATAGCAATGAAAAATCCATATTTTAGACCATATGTTGTTGCTGATTTTGTATTCTGGATTTCACAATTTCTTTTTCAGATGGCACTAATTCAATATATTAGTGTATTACTTGGTCTATCAGCTGCGACACTTGCTCTTTTTACAATGATTTTGGGACTTGCATCATTTGCATTGTATGTACCAATTAATCTCCTCGCTAAAAAGTTTGGTAAAAAAGCAATGCTCACATTTGGATTTGTTATGTTTATTATTACATATACATTTGGAGCAACACTTGGATTACTTCCAATTCCAGCGATGATTCAAGGAATTATCCTTGTTTTATTAGCAGCAATTCCTATGGCAATTTTCGGAATATTACCAAATGTTGTCATTTCAGATATTGCTGAATATGATAGTTTAACTTCTGGCACGAATAGAGAAGCGATCTTTTTTGGAACACGTACGTTTGTTTCAAAATTAGGAAATGTTGTTGCAATGGGACTTTTAAGTGGATTCCTATTGATTCAATATAATGGAAGTAGTGAATTTGGCGTGAGATTAACAGCGATAGCAGCTATTATTTCTTGTGCAATTGGATTTATTATATTCGTATTTAAATACAATGAAAAAGAATTGAACAATGCGCTTAAAATAGCAAAGGAGGCACATCATGAGTAATCGTCATCAAGAAATTTTTGGTCAAAAAATGACTACAAAAACAATGAAAAAGGCAGAAAAAAGTAAAGCGAAATTTATTAAGAAATTTGGGGATGATTCAAATGTTGATTACCCATTAACAACACAACCAAACCCAATTCTTTCACCATATTTTAATTTACATGATATCGAAAT
The DNA here is from genome assembly GCA_051649665.1 of Culicoidibacterales bacterium. Classification (GTDB taxonomy): domain Bacteria; phylum Bacillota_I; class Bacilli_A; order Culicoidibacterales; family JBOFHN01; genus JBOFHN01. The sequence goes on along the minus strand of JBOFHN010000089.1, from coordinate 4,624 downwards.
TGGTACAAATGGTCAGCCAATTGATACTGAAAATGGTATTATTATTGGAAATATCCGTATGGGATTTGGTCATTATCGAATTGCAATGGCAATTACATCGGCTGCACATGCACTTGGATATACACCATACTGGTTTGATTTAAATAAATATCAAGAAACAACTGGTGGTAAAATGATCAAACATATGAATAGTCTTTACTCAATGGGATCACGGTGGTCTCAAAAATATAAATTATTCAATAAGTTTTACTGGGAACCGCTCAATAGCGAAGGATTCCGTAAACTTTCATATCATGCTGTTGATCAAAAAAACGCCGAGCTCATGACACCTATTTTTAATCATATTCCAAAAAATATGCCATTTGTAGCAACACATGTATGGCCTTCACTTGCAGCTGTGCATAGCGGTGTTGAACATGTTATTAATGTCATTCCTGATAATTGGCCTATGGCACTGCACTTATCTGAGGGAAGTATTCACACTGTCCAAACACCATCTTCATATATTGGTTATCGAACACTTCGTGGGATGGATAAACATATCGAAAATCAAATACCAGCTGATCAAATTGTTAATACAGGACAGTATATTGATCATGAACTTGTTTCGAATCTTGAATCAGATACACAAAAACGAATGGATCGCGTTGAAAATAATAAGTGTAAACGACTTTTATTGACAATCGGAGGAGCAGGAGCACAAAAAGAAATTTTTGCGGCAATTATTACATCAATGCTTCCTAAAATTAAAAATAAAGAAGTATCATTATTCATAAATCTTGGTGATTATATGAATGTATGGGATGAATTATGTACTGCTGTTCCAGAGATGAAAGAAATTGCAACGACATATTTTAACGACTGGGAAGAAACTGAAAAATTTTCTAAACAAGCACTTGATGGCGATGTAACAGGGTTACATGTTTTCTGTCATAGTGATATCTTTGCAGCAGTGTACGGATCAAACCTTTTAATGCGTGCAAGTGATATTATGATTACAAAACCAAGTGAACTTTCATTTTATCCAGTACCTAAATTAATGATTAAACGTGTTGGTGGTCATGAAGCTTGGGGAGCAATTCGCGCTGCTGAAGTTGGTGATGGAACGTATGAATGTGAAGAAGTCGATTCAGCAGTATCAATGCTTAACTTAATGCTTGATGAAAAAGACATTCTCACACAAATGAATGATGCGATTTTAAAAGCAAAATCAATAGGAACTTATGATGGTGCGTATAATGTAATTAAACTAGCAGTCGAAAAGAAGAGATAAATAAAATAGGCACTCACTGTAAGAAGGTTCAATATTTGAGCCTTCTTTTTTTTGTCTAAATAGCGTATAATAAAGGTTATGAAAGTGATTGAAGTATTAGTTTTGATCACTGTAAATTATGTGGAATTGAAACTTTTTGGAGTATGTATAGATGGCAGTTATTTATTATTGTATATATGGTGTTGCATTTTTATTGTTGTTTTTATGGGTGCCAAATCAAGGAATATGTATCAAACAAGCAGGATTAAAGTTTGAACATACGCGTATATTTTACGTTGAGCTTTGCGCACGATTGAGCATTATTGTGAATGTCGTTAGTTTTATATACTTATTTGCATCAGATCCGACAGTGAATCTTTTAAGTTTTATTATACAATCATTTGCATTGGTATTGTTTTATATTTCAAAACGAACAATGGGCAAAGCTTGGTCAACGAATATTGACAGTTCACAGGATATGATGATTCCAAGTGGTATTTATAAATACTCTCGAAATCCTGTATACGTTGCGTATCATTTAGCGTTCTTATCACTTGTTTTCCAAAGTTGGTTTCAACTCATTGTGTATTGCTTATTTACACTATGTTTTCACGTGCTTATCTTAGAAGAAGAGCTGTGGTTAAGGCAAACATTTGGAGTACAGTTTGAGCAATATAAAAAACATACGCGCAGATATTTATAATAGAGGAGAAATGAGGTCAAGAAATGATAAAGTTAACAAAGGAACAAGAAACAGCTGTTGCAAATGAGTTGCAATATTACTTTGAATCGCATACGGATTTTGAGTTATCACAAATTGCGGCATTACAACTGATTGATTTTTTAAATGAAAAAGTGGGGAAATATTATTATAATCGAGGAATTGCTGATGCAGAAGCTTTTTTAAGCGAAAAAGTTTCAGATTTGGTAATGTTAGAAAAAGAATAGGAGCGATTTCATGTTGAGAAGTAGAAAAAAAGATATGCTGAATAAAGAAAAATATTTTGAACGTTTTCTCGTTCTTTTTGATGCAGTTGTTGCAATTATTATTACAATCATTGTTCTAACAATTCATATTCCAGAAAATGCAACACGTGTTGATACGACTTTTTTAATGGATATAGGAACAACAATCGCTTTTTATGGAATTTCTTTTTATATCGTCGCTACATTTTGGGAGATGCATCATCGTATCGTTGAAAGTATTGTTGGTTCAACACGAAAATTTATAGGATATAATTTTGGTTTGTTATTTATTTTATCGCTATTTCCAATTGCATGTATATTTATGAACGATGCAAGCACTAAGCATGTAGAGGGCTTGCGTCAATTTGCATTTGTATTTTATATGGTTGTCAATTCACTCGCTTCTATTATGCAAGTGCGGATAATGTACTATATACGAAAGCATACAGATGAAATGATATTTGATGAAGAAATGCTTTTACAACATGATGAGGAACACATAAATCGCTATTATCGTCATGCAAAATCAAAAATGTATTTAAATTTTTTCCCCATTATTATTGCATTTTTCTTTCCAGCGTTTGCTTTTGTTTCATATATCATTGTCGCGCTCCTCGTGATGCAATCATTAAAATGGGCGAACAGAGAATAAGGAAGTGGAAAATACCGGTAATTGATTAAAAAATAAAGGCCCATCTTTTTAAAGGATGGGCCTTTATACTGTGTCTAAGAAAATTAATTATCTGTAATCAAATCAGCATAGGTTTGAATTGACATACTTGGAATGATTCGCACACGTGGGAGCGCAAGTTGATTTTGAACTTCACCCTTTGTTGTTGTATGTGCTTCATTTACATAAACCCAGTTAGAAACTCCAGTAGTAACAGCAAATCCAAAAGGAATATTTGAAGCTTTTAAACCTTCAATTGCATTGTTACTATATGCTCCAAACGGATAGCATAGGAAATTTGTTTTATGCCCGATAATTTCTTCGTTCTTTTTGTTATCAGCAGTAATATCAGCTACCGGTGCTTCATTAATAATTCCCTTTATTTTTCCATCTTTATAGAAATCAAAGGTATGGCTTTCAAAATCGATAGTATTGTCATTTTTTAATGTTTTAATATCATCAACTGTAAGATATGTATCAGGACGTGAAGTAAAACTTCCTACAACGAATGAAATAGCGTGTAAATTATATTGTTTTAAAATTGGATTAACAATTGTTTTCATTGATTGATATCCACCATCAAATGTGATCATGACACTATTTTTAGGAAGATTTACTTTTCCGTTATACGCATCAATAAATTCTTGAGCAGTAATCGTTGTATACCCATTATCTTTTAAATATTTCATTTGTTCTTCAAATTTTACTTTAGGTATGATATCAGCGTCAGTTGACAGGGGGATATCTTGAATATCGTTATATTTTAATACAGGAAAGCGTTGAATTCGCTGCTCTTTTGTAATTGAAGCAAATCGTGATTCTGGTGTAGAAGGTGTAGAAGGTATAGAAGGTGTAGAAGGTGTTGTGCTCTGTTTTACTTGTTGATTTTTTGTTTGCTGTGTGTTCGTCCCTAAAGTAGCATAAATATTTACACCAACAATAGAAACAATAGCAATTGTATTACATATTGCAAGAGCCCAATTTAATGTTTTAAGAGATATAAAAGTCTTTTTTTTATGATTTGTCATAAAGCCTCCAATTTTAATTTAATTATAGTGATATGTGAAAAGGAAAGTCAATTTTAGTTTTCCGAGATGAGATCTGCAAAAACACTGATAGGAGTATTTGCGTTCATGCGGATACGTGGAAGAGCGAGTGGATTTTGGACTTCGCCTTTTGTTGTTGTGTGTGTTTCATTAAGGTGAACCCAAGTAGAAGCACCTGATTTAATTGCAAAACCAAAAGGAATTTGGGATGCAGTTAAGCCATCAAAAGCATTTTTACTGAAGGCACCAAAGGGGTAGCATAAAATACTGGCTTTGTGACCAATAACTTCTTCTAATTTTTTGTTATCTGCTACGATGTCATTGACCGGTGTTTCATTAATGAGTCCTTTTGATTTTCCATCTTTATGCAAATCGAAAGTATGGCTTTCAAAATCAACTAATTTATCTTTTACAACTTCTTTAATATCTTCAACTGTAAGATGCCACTGTGGTCTATTTATATAACTTCCGATAATAAATGATGTCGCTCGCATATCGTATTGTTTTAATAGTGGATTAACAACTGTTTTGATAGATTGGAATCCATCATCAAGTGTGAGGAAGATACTTTTTTTAGGGAGATTTATTTTCCCGTTGTAAGCATTGATAAATTCTTGAGCAGTAATTGTTGTATATCCATTATCTTTTAAATATTTGAGTTGTTCTTCAAATTGAATTTTTGGCATCACA
>JBOFHN010000088.1:0-2291 GCA_051649665.1 Culicoidibacterales bacterium | reverse complement strand
CGCAAAAGTAGGGACGAAAATAGAAATTGTATCAGAACAATGCACATATGAATGTGAATTATATCAAGTTGATCCTGATATCGAATGTACGGTACTCAATAAAAAAGATAAACAGGTTGAATTACCAATTGAGGTGACGGTTATTCAAGGACTTCCCAAATTAGATAAGATGGATTTGATTATTCAAAAAGGAACGGAACTTGGTGCAAAATCATTTATTCCGTGGAATGCGAAAAGAAGTGTCGTAAAATACGATGAGAAAAAAGAAAAGCAAAAGCGAGTTCGTTGGCAAAAAATTGCCAAAGAAGCAGCAGAGCAAGCACACCGCCATTGTATTCCAATGATAGAAGTGGTTGTCTCAACATCCCAACTTTTAAAACAATTGTCCTATTTTGATGCTGTTTTCATCGGGAGTGAGCGTATAGCAAAAGAGGTATTAAAACCACAAATGCTTATGAGCCAATTAGAATCTTATAAAGCTGGAGCTAAGATTGCATGTATTATCGGTCCTGAGGGTGGGATAGATGATGCAGAATTTGATGCTTTTTTGGAAAATAACGCCATTGAGATTCCGTTTGGGCCACGTATTTTAAGAACGGAAACAGCATCACTATATTTTTTAAGTGCAATTAGTTTTATATACGAATAACTTTGCAAAGTAAACATAAAAGTGATATAATAAAAGCAAGCCTCACCTGATTTGGTGATGTGTTTGATGTAAAGCGAACATTTTTTCGCACGGGAGCTTTGTTGTACAATCATGGTGTTGAATGCTCTTCATTGAGACTCCTAAAGTGATTTGTCCTGGCACCCACCTATTTTAGGTTGTTGCGGGTTTACACGGCACACACGACAAGTGGGGTGTTTTTTTGTTCAAAAGACATTGTTAATCAATGTTTATATTATAATGTTAAATGGAGAGTGCTTGTATTTGAAAAAGTTAGTTTTAAGTTTAGCAGTGATTTTTCTTGTACTTGCCGGTGGATGCCAACAACAGGCATCAAAGCCTGCAGAATCAAAAAAAGAACAACCAATCGTTAATAATCAAGGGAATCCCACAGCGATAATTGAGATGGCTGATGGAAAAAAGATTGAGTTGGAGCTTAATGCAGAAAAAGCACCGAATACGGTCGCAAATTTTGTAACACTTGCTGAATCAGGATTTTATAATAATTTAACCTTTCATCGTGTCATATCAGGGTTCATGATTCAAGGTGGAGATCCAAAGGGAAATGGAACAGGTGGACCTGATTACACGATAAAAGGTGAATTTTCTGAAAATGGATTTCAGCAAAATAATTTGAAACATGAACGCGGTGTTATTTCAATGGCGCGTAAAGGTGATCCAAATTCAGCGGGAAGTCAATTTTTCATCATGCATCAAACAAACGATCAACTCGATGGAAAGTATGCTGCTTTTGGCAAGGTGATATCAGGAATTGAAGTTGTTGATCAAATTGCGAGTGTAGCAGTTGATGCAAAAGATAAACCAGAACAAGCTCAAGTAATTAAAAAAATTACAATTGATAAAAAAGGCGGAACATTTACCGTTGAAAAACAAAAATAATAAATTAAGGGAGTATGAATATATGACAAATCCAATAGTAACAATTGAAATGGAAAATGGCGGAGTGATGAAATTAGAACTATATCCTGAAGTTGCTCCAAATACAGTCGCAAATTTTGTAACACTTGTAAAAGAAGGCTTTTATGATGGATTAATTTTCCATCGAGTAATATCAGGTTTTATGATTCAAGGTGGAGATCCAACTGGAACGGGAATGGGTGGACCTGGTCATGCGATTAAAGGTGAATTTTCAAATAATCGTGTTCAAAATGACTTAAAGCATGAGCGTGGTGTATTATCAATGGCACGTTCAATGATGCCAAACTCAGCAGGAAGTCAATTTTTCATCATGCATAAAGATATCCCGTCACTTGATGGTGAATATGCTGCATTTGGTAAAGTAATTGATGGAATTGAAGTTGTTGACCAAATTGCTGGCGTTGAAACAGATTATTCTGACAAGCCAACAGAAGAGCAAAAAATGAAATCAGTTGTTGTTGATACATTTGGTGTTGACTACGAAGTAATTAAAATAGCAGAATAAAAAAACCGCTTCGGCGGCTTTTTTTAGGAGGAAATATGAAACTTATTTTAACATCAACAATAGAATATGTAACAGCAATTGAATCAATAAATGAGCAGTTAAAGCACATGGAGCGAATTGTATTTTTACCGCTTGCAATGCCACTTGAAATGGATAGCAGTGAAGAATGGGATACTTTCT
>JBOFHN010000087.1:0-1909 GCA_051649665.1 Culicoidibacterales bacterium | reverse complement strand
CGATTGACAGTAATCAAATTGACTTCTATAATAAATATAAGAAAGGTGGATGTTTAATGAAGCAATTTCCAATCGATTATACACTTTCAAAAATTGGTGGCAAATGGAAAATTATTATTTTATGTTTTTTAAATGAAGGAAAAAAACGCAATAGTGAATTGCTTCGCCTTATTCCTGGTGTTTCGCAAAAAATGTTGACGCAACAACTCCGCGAACTTGAAGAAGATGGGATTATTGAGCGTGAAGTGCATGATGTTTTACCACCTTGTGTTGAATATAGTTTAAGTGAATTTGGTAAGACACTTGTGCCACTGCTTGATTTTATGCGCAGTTGGGGCGAGGAAAACATGGAAAATTGGGATAAGGCAAACAATCGTTTAGTTGAAAAAGGGTAGTTACAAAAAAGTGCCGTATTGCGATAAGTGAATATCTTTGTTACAGTAAGAGTATAGTAGGAGGTAATAATATGAATATTTTAATTATTAACGGTGCTGAGATTCGTAACAATCGTGCACTTGGTGATTTAAACTCGACCCTTGTGTCGATGTATCTGAATCATTTCCGTGATGGAAATCAAGTTATGATTACTGATGTTTTCGGTGGGTATAATGTTCAAGAGGAACGTAATAAATTTTTGAATGCTGACCTTGTTATTTTGCAATTCCCTGTTTATTGGTTTTCTATCCCAGGTTTGATGAAACGGTATATTGATGATGTATTTGATACAAATCAATTTTTCAGTGGACAAAATGCGTATGGGCGTAATGGTAAACTGAAAGGGAAATATATTCTTTCAGCAACATGGAATGCGCTGGAAGATCAATTTGAAACAGAAACAGGATTCTTTGATGGAATGAGTGTTGACCAAGTATTTACACCAGTACACAAAGCATTCCAATATCTTGGACTTGAGCATGCGGGGACATTGTCACTTCATGATGTCATTAAAAATCCAAATATGGAAAAATATACAGCGCAGTTTGAACAGTTTATGCAAAATGTTAAGTTATAGAAAAAGCACGAGTGATAAAACTCGTGCTTTTTATTTAATAAGGTATAAAAAAACCACCGCAAGGGTGGTTCTTAATTAAGCAAGTGTGTTTACTTTAAGGCTTAAACGTGATTTTTGACGAGCAGCAGAGTTTGCATGAAGAATTCCATGTTTTACTGCTGAATCAAGTTTTGTATATGCTGCTGCAAGAGCAGTTGTTGCTGCTGCTTTATCTCCAGCTGCTACTGCAGTTTCAACTGCTTTAACTGCAGTTTTCATTGCTGATTTTTTCGCTACATTGCGCATACGACGAACTTCATTCGTACGTGAACGTTTGATTTGTGATTTAATGTTTGCCATTATAATTCCTCCAAATTTGATTAATAAAATTTTATATTTAGTATGAATATTGTTTATATATAACACACGCCATATGTAATTATACTAAAATTTTAATGATAATACAAGTTTTTTTATTGCTATCTCGTATTATTTTTTTAGAAGTGTTATAATGTTAAAAAAAGGGAGGATTAGATGAAAGAACGAATTAAAAATGCGCTTATTATTTTTTTATATATCTTGACGACTTTTGTTGGTCTTTTTTTGATGATTACATGGGATAGAAGTCTTGAGATTATTCGCTATGGAACATTGATTACAATCGCCGTTATTATTATCGTGCAGATTGTCTTGCGATTAATTATTCAAAGACAGTGGACGTTACATGCATTGCTTCAATTAATGAGTTATTTTGTTTTGTTGGTAATTGTTTATTTTTATTTTAATCCAATTACAGCAGCTGTTTTAGTATCTATTATTGGGGGTATTTGGCTCATTATTGATGGGATGATTAAGTGTTTTTATGGAATTCAACGATTTTGGCACCACCGTATTCTCTCTCTTTTATACATTACATTT
>JBOFHN010000086.1:0-4519 GCA_051649665.1 Culicoidibacterales bacterium | reverse complement strand
TGATCATGCATCTCAGTTTCATCATAATGATTCCAGCAACGTTCACATTGTATTCCGTCTGTTCTTGTAACTTCGACTTGAAGATTTGTACCTGAGACGATTTCTACTTTTGAAACGATGAGTAATGTTTTCAATTCACATACTGTAATTTCTCCAAGAGTTAAATCTTCTGGCATTGTAATACGGACATTAGCTTCTAATGATTTTCCAATAATTTTATCAGCACGTGAAACTTCTAGTGCTTTTAGAACACTATCACGTACTTCAAAGAAGTTTTTCCACGCCCCTAATACGCCAGTGTCGTTCAATTCTAATGTTTTAAATTCTTCTTCAAAAATCGATGTTTTTGACATCGTAGACCAAGCTTCATCCATTGTATGCGGTAAAATTGGTGCAAGAATACGCACAAATTGATGAAACACTTCATAGAGCACTGTTTGTACTTGTCTGCGTCTTAAACTCCCTTTTGCTTCGCAGTAAAGGATATCTTTTGTAAAATCAAGATAAAATGAACTTAAATCTCCTGTGAAAAATTGTAATGTTTGTTTGTAAACTTCTGAAAATTCATATTTTGAATATGCAGAAATACATACGTCACTCACTTCTTTCAATCGAGCAAGCATATATTTATCTACACTTTCCAATTCTTCATATGGAACACACTCTTCAAGTGTAAAGTCATCAGGATTAATATTACCTAAGACAAAGCGGAATGTATTACGTATTTTACGATAACTCTCTGCTACTTGTTTCATAATATCATCACTGATACGTACATCACTTTGATAATCAACTGTCGCTACCCAAAGACGAACAACATCAGCACCGTATTGATCAATCATTTTTAATGGGTCAATAACATTTCCAATTGATTTACTCATTTTGCGCCCTTGACCATCAAGTACGAAACCATGACTTAACACACTCTTATACGGTGCTTGATTATATACCGAAACACCTGTAATAAGTGAAGAGTTAAACCAGCCACGATATTGATCGCTTCCTTCAAGATACATATCAGCTGGGTAATTCCACCCTAGTGCTTTTGAGTAATTAGAATGAGCACTTCCTGAATCAAACCATACATCCATAATATCCATTTCTTTTTCAAAGATACCATTTGGTGATTTTTCATTTGAATATCCTTGTGGTAACAACTCATTTACATCACGTTCAAACCACACATTGCTTCCATGTTCACCAAATAATTGTGCAATATGTTCGATAACTGATTCATCAGTTATAGGCGTCCCATCTTCACAATAAATAATTGGAATTGGAACTCCCCACGCTCGTTGGCGCGATATACACCAATCACCACGACTTTCAATCATGTTTCCTAAACGTACACTCCCCCAAGGAATAACCCAGTCAACATTGTGAATTTCATCTAATAATTGACTGCGAATTGGATCAATCGAAACAAACCATTGTGGAGTTGCACGGAATACAATCGGTTTTTTTGTTCGCCAATCATGTGGATATGAGTGAGTAAGTTCGGATGCATAAATCAAAATACCTTTTTCTTGTAAATATTCAATAATAAATCCATTTGCTTTTTCATAGTACATTCCTTCAAATGGACCTGCATCTTCTGTCATTACCCCTTTGGCATTTAAAACTGAAACAACTTCAAGATTATTGGCTTTTCCAACAATGAAATCATCTTCTCCATGCCCAGGAGCAGTATGTACAAGACCAGTTCCAGCTTCAAGCGTAACATGATCTCCTAAAATAACAGGAACAGTTTTATCGAAAATCGGATGTTTAGCTGTAATTCCAGCAAGTTTTGATCCATTTACAATTGAAATAACATCTCCTGTTTCGTTTCCTGTTTCTTGATTGAATTGAGAAACAAGTTGTTCAGCAATAAGTAATTTTTGTGATCCAAATTGAATAATAGCATAGTCGTATTCACTACTCACTGCAATTCCTCGATTTGCAGGCATCGTCCAAGGCGTTGTTGTCCAAATAACAAGACTAACATCACTATCTAAAACACCTTGACCATCAGCAACTGGAAAACCTACATAAATTGATGGAGAAACTTTATCTTGGTATTCAATTTCGGCTTCTGCTAGTGCAGATTCACTCGTCGGTGACCAATACACTGGCTTCAACCCTTTATATACAAGTCCACGTTGCAACATTGCATTGAACACTCTGATTTGTTCAGCTTCATATGTCGGCTGATACGTCGCATAGAAATTGGAAAAATCTCCCCAAATACCTAAACGTTCAAACTGTCCACGCTGTGTTGCAATCTGTTCTTTAGCATATGCAAGACATAATTCACGATATTCAGTAAGAGGCATTTCTTTCCTCTTTATTCCTTTATTTGTTAACGCTTGTTCAATTGGTAAACCATGTGTATCCCACCCTGGAACATATGGCACTTCAAATCCAGCCATTGTTTTCGAACGGAGGACAAAGTCTTTCAGTACTTTATTTATTGCATGTCCCATATGGAGAGATCCATTAGCATATGGAGGACCATCGTACAATAAAAATTGTGGTTTTCCACTTTCTTTTCTCGATTTCAATGTTTTTCTATAGTAATTTTTTTCTTCCCACTTTTGTTGAAAAAGTGGCTCTTTCTTCGGTAAATTCCCGCGCATTTCAAATGCTGTGTCAGGCATTAATAATGTATCTTTATATTCCATAAAAACCTCCTGTATAATATAAAAAACCGCAAAATCACCCCAAAAGGGCGAATATCGCGGTACCACCTTCATTTATTACTCAACTCTTTAACGCAGAGATACGGTTTACTTACTCATTTCAGCAAACAACTCCAGAGTGATTTTCATATTTCCATATTTGTCCAGCTTCCACCAACCTGAACTCGCTATGTAATAGAGGGAAATTTTACTCGTCTCCTTCAACGTCTAAATTCCAATTTTCATCACTTGAATCATCAAACATTTCCATTTGTGATTGAATCATCATTTTCATACGTGATTTAAATATATATGCTTCTCGTTTTGTATTTTCAAGATCATCAATTGTCTTTTTTGCTTGTGCTAATGCTTCATTAATAATCTTATTCGCATTCTGATTTGCTTCTTTCAAAAGTTGATCAGCCTCTTGTTGTGCTTTTTCTTCTATACTAAGCGCCATATTTTCAGCTTGAATCAATGAATTTTTCAGAGATGTTTCCATCATATGATACTGTTCGAGTTGACTCATGTGATGTTTCACTTGCAACTCTAGAAAGTTTTTTTCATTTTCAAGCGATGCAACTTTACTATCATATGCATTCATGCGACGATTCACGTTATCAAGCATTTGCTCGACACTTTTCTTATGATAGCCACCAATCATGCTTTTTTTTAGTTCTGTCGTTGCAAAAACCAAATGCTTATCTTGTAATATTGCATCTTCCGTCACAACTGAAACTTGATTTTCCACTGGTACTTCCACTTCATTTTGAGGAGGGAGTGTTCTATTTTCTAATTTCTCAATCATCGAATCTACAAATTCAGCATCATTATTTTCCACGATGAAAATACACCTCCTTAAAAAGTAAGTGCCATTCGGTAATCCAAATGGCGCTATTCACAAATTCATATTAGTACATACGTTTATTTGTTTCATCGTCTGTAATTTTTCCAGAAACACCAACAATACTTGGTGTACAAAGGAAAATATTACTTCCTACTTTTTGAATATCACCTGAAATAGCATATACTGTTCCACTTAAGAAATCAATAATACGTTTCGCTTGTTCTGGTGAAATTTTTTGTAAATTAATGATTACTGCTTTATTTAATTTTAAATGATCAGCAATTTCTTGCGATTCAGAATATGCTTTTGGTTCACATAAAATCATGTGTACACCTTGTCCTTGAAGTGCTGAAATCATTCCATTAGCACCACTATCATATGATGAACTTGATGATGTTGTGTAATCTAAATTCGTTCTAGGTGCAGGTGCTGCATGCGTGTGTGTGTCTGTAAATACTTCATCATCTTCATACTCTTCATCGTCTTGAATAATTAAATTTTTAAATTTATCAAATACCATTTTTGGCTACCTCCTACTTTGTTGACCACTTAATTATTGTTCTTGGCGATTACGTAAAAATGCTGGCAAGTTAAAATCTTCATCATCTTGCACTGGTGCAGTAAACGTTGTCGCTTCTAATTCTGTACTTGTTTTGAAACTGTAATCTTCATCAACTTTGTCAAAACCTGTTGCAATAACAGTAACAATTACTTCATCGTCAAGTTCTGGATTGATAACAGCTCCAAAGATTGTATTAATTTCTGATGTATGTGATGATGAAGCAACAACGTTAGCTGCCTCTTGCGCTTCAAATAATGTTAAATTCATTCCACCTGTTACATTGACAACCGCATTTGTTGCTCCATCCATCGTCACCTCAAGAAGTGGGCTTGAAATAGCACGCTTAGCTGCTTCAATAGCACGATTTTCTCCTGTTGAAACACCAATTCCCATAAGTGCAGTTCCTTGGTTTTCCATTACCGATTTCACATCAGCAAAATCAAGGTTAAT
>JBOFHN010000085.1:0-42811 GCA_051649665.1 Culicoidibacterales bacterium | reverse complement strand
TCGATAATCTAAATTTTGCATCTCTTCACTTCCTTAGACTATATTATATCATATTGTTTCCCTATTTTGAAGTCAAAACAACTTCGTAACATCTACATTCCTTTCAATTCAATAAGAACATCTCGAAGTTCTGCTGCTGTTTCAAAATCAAGTAATTTAGCTGCTTCTTTCATTTCCTTTTCAATTCGCTCAATTTGTAATGCTAATTCATCTTTTTTCATTTTTTTCGATTTTTTCCCATCACTACTTGAAGCAATTGTTTGGATTGAATCATGAATTTTTTTCTTAATTGTCATTGGTGTAATATCATGTAATGTATTATATGCAATTTGCTTGTCCCTTCTTCGTTTTGTTTCGTCAATAGCGACGGTCATCGCCTTGGTCATTTTATCTGCATACATTAAAACATAACCATCGCTATTTCGGGCAGCACGACCAATCAATTGAATTAATGAACGATGTGAACGCAAGAATCCTTCTTTATCTGCATCAAGAATCGCAACCAGTTCTACTTCTGGTAAATCAAGTCCTTCGCGAAGAAGGTTAATTCCAACAAGTACATCATATTTCCCAATTCGTAAATCGCGTAAAATAACAATCCGCTCAAGCGTTGAAATTTCACTATGTAAATATGTCGCCTTAATTCCATGTTCTTGTAAATAACGTGTTAAATCCTCAGCCATTTTAATTGTTACAGTCGTGATGAGTGTCCGATTTCCATTTTGAATGACTTTATGTATTTCATTCATCAGATGGTCAATTTGGCCAGAAGATGGTATAATTTGAATTTCTGGATCAATCAAACCGGTTGGTCGAATAACCTGTTCTGCAATACATTCTTGCTTTACACGACCTAACTCATAATCACCTGGAGTCGCTGAAACATAGATAATTTGATTCACCTTTTCCTCAAATTCACTAAATCTCAGTGGACGATTATCAAGTGCCGATGGTAAACGGAAACCATAATTCACGAGCACTTCTTTTCGTGCTCGATCTCCGTTATACATTCCACCAATTTGTGGAATAGAAACATGTGATTCATCGACAATAAAGAGAAAATCATCTGGGAAATAATCAATTAATGTATATGGTGTTTCATCTACTTTTCTCTGTGTGAGATGACGTGAATAATTTTCAATTCCACTACAAAATCCAATTTCTTCCAACATTTCTATATCATATTGCGTACGTTGTTCAAGACGCTGAGCTTCTAATAATTTATTTTCCGCGTGCAGGACTTGAAGTCGATCTTTTAATTCTGCTTTAATATCAATAATGGCTTGATCAAGTACTGCTTTATCCGTTACATAGTGATTAGCTGGAACAACAAGCGCAAGGGTTTGAGATGAAATTTTTTTACCTGTTAGAACATCAAATTCGATTAATTCTTCTATTTCATCACCAAAAAATGAAACACGCAGCCCTTTTTCAGACTCGTGAATCGGGATGATTTCTATTACATCCCCTCTCACACGAAATGTTCCACGCTCAAATGCAACATCATTTCGTTTATATTGAATATCAAGCAATTTTCGAATAAATTCTTGACGATCAATCTCTTGACCTACTTTGAGAGTCATAACTTGGTTAACATATAATTCAGGTGATCCAATTCCATAAATACACGATACACTTGAAACAACAATTACATCACGGCGCTCTAAAAGAGAAGTAGTCGCTGAATAGCGCAGTTTTTCAATTTCATCATTTGTTTTAGAGTCTTTTTCAATATATGTGTCACTTGATGGAACGTACGCTTCTGGCTGATAATAATCAAAATAACTTACAAAATATTCGACTGCATTTTCCGGAAAAAATTCTTTAAGTTCATTATATAATTGACCTGCCAGCGTTTTATTATGCGCCAGAACAAGGGTTGGCTTATTATTTTGTGCAATTGTCTGTGCAATCGTATATGTTTTCCCTGTTCCTGTTGCTCCTAGGAGTATTTGCTCTTTTTCACCAATTGTTAAATTTTGTACAAGTGTCGTTATCGCAGTTGGTTGATCTCCACTGGGTTGATAAGGTGTGTGTAATTTAAAATCCATATCAAAACCTCCTTCACGCTATATAAAAAGCGTGTTTATAACACGCTTAACTTCGACGACGCAATTCACGACGCTCAGATTTTTTTTGCATTTCTGCATCTCTTAATTCTTTTAACTCTGCTTGATATAATACACCTGTATGTCCTGCCATTATAGCAGCGGTATTCCCCATACGGAATTCACCAGTTAATCGGAGTTCTGATGTGAAATATCCACCGTCAAACTCATCACCAATGATTACTCCATTTTGGAATGTCAAAGTACGATGACGAGATGTTTCAACGATATTTACATCATGTGTTGCCATTACAACTGTTGTTCCACGACTATTAATGCGTTCAAGTACATCAATAATTGATTGTGACGTTTCAGGATCAAGGTTTCCTGTCGGTTCATCCGCAATGAGTAACGCTGGATTATTTACAATTGCTCGAGCAATTGCAATTCGTTGTTGTTCCCCACCTGACATTTGTGACGGAAGTTGCTTTCCTTTATCTCCTAAACCAACAAGTTCTAATGCTTCACGCACTTTCTTACGAATAATTGTTGGTTTCTCTCCATGAACTTCAAGCGCAAATGCAACATTGTCATAAGCTGTTTTATGCTGAAGTAATTTATAATCCTGGAAAACAACACCGATTTCTCGACGATATTTTGGTACCTGAAAATTTGAAAGTTTTGATAAATCACGATTCAACACTTTCACTTGTCCTGATGTTGCTTTTTCTTCACGATATAATAATTTGATAAATGTTGATTTACCTGCACCAGATGCACCTACAACATACACAAATTCACCTTTATCAATTCGTACACTCACATCTTTCAATGCTTTCATCTTTTTTCTATATAGTTTCGAAACATTTTTTAATTCGATCATAATGTTCACCTTTTCTTAAAATTTGCACTATTAGTGTATCATATTTCATGGTATTTCACCAAATATTAACAGGTTTAAAAGCTATTATTTTCTAAAAAACCTTCTCCTCGTACTTCTGACACTGTTGTGACAATAACAAAAGCGGCAGGATCAATTTGATGTGCTGTCTCTTTTAAATATTGTAATTCAGATGCCTTAACGACACATAAAATGATATTTGTCTTTTTTTCCGTGAATGTTTTTTCACCATAAAAGTATGTCACACCACGGCCAAAAATATCATAGATAGCACTTTTAATTTCTTCACTTTGATCAGATATAATATATACAGCCTTTGATCTGAATAAGCCTGTTTCTAAATAATCGACAAGTATCGATGCAATAGCAATTGATATAATTGCATAGAAAAAGCTTTGCCAACCAAAAACACTTAATGCGAGTAAAACAACAATACTGTCCGATAAAAATAATCCAACGCTCACATTCAATTTGAAATATTTACGTAAAATCATCGGTGGAACAGTCGTTCCTCCTGTTGATCCATGTCCATAATAAACAAGTGCTAATCCTACTCCTGAAACGACACTTCCGATAATAACAGCCAAGAATACATCATCACTTAACTTCACCGTTGGTAATAACGCGATGAACAGTGGCAGTGCAAGTGTCCCGAGTGCTGTCTTAAAGAAAAATGATTTCCCAAGGGTGATCAATCCAAGAAGCAACAATATCGCATCTGCAAGTAAAAGTGTCCACGCTTTTGGAATTGCTCCATTTGTCACACCTTCAATCAAAATGGCAAGACCACTTACACCTCCTGCAATAATATTATACGGTGCAAAGAAAAAATTGATTGAAACAGCCACTAAAAACGCTCCAACAAGTACGAGTAATGTATTTTTAGCGTGGTGTATGAGCGTTTCAGATTTTAGTTTTGTCATATTGTTACCTCCTTTTAAATCATTGTTTTTTGTAAGTAATTTTCAATAAACGCCTTAATTTCTCCATCCATAACGGCTTGTACATTTCCCACTTCAAAATTTGTTCGGTGATCTTTAACGAGTGAATACGGATGAAATACATATGAACGAATTTGACTTCCAAAGCCAATTTCTGCCTTCTCACCTGCAAGTTGTTTCTTTTTCGCAGCAGCTTCTTCTTGTTCTTTTTGGTAAAGTTTTGATTTTAGCATCTGCATTGCTTTATCACGATTTGAAATTTGTGAACGTTCGTTTTGACACGTCACTACAATCCCTGTGGGCATATGCGTAATTCGAACTGCTGAATCTGTTGTATTCACCGATTGTCCACCCGCTCCACTTGAACGAAATGTATCGATTTTCAAATCTGTTTCTTTAATCTCAATTTCGATTTCATTTTCAATATCCGGTGTCACATGTACGGAAGCAAAAGAAGTATGGCGACGTGCACCAGAATCAAATGGTGAAATACGAACAAGTCGATGCACTCCACTTTCCGCTTTTAAAAAGCCATACGCATATGGTCCTTCAATACGCAAAGTAGCATTTTTAATTCCTGCTTCATCTCCGTTTTGAAAGTTTAATACTTCAACCTTATATCCTTCCTTCTCAGAAAATCGAGTATACATTCGATATAACATCTCAGCCCAATCTTGTGATTCAGTTCCACCTGCTCCTGGATTGATTTCCATAATAGCTGCTTGATTATCATTTTCACCACTTAAAAG
This sequence comes from Culicoidibacterales bacterium, assembly GCA_051649665.1. Lineage (GTDB taxonomy): Bacteria > Bacillota_I > Bacilli_A > Culicoidibacterales > JBOFHN01 > JBOFHN01. Next base: position 38,172 of record JBOFHN010000085.1, on the reverse strand, counting down.
CATTTCAATTTCAAACGTTTGAAATGTTGACTGAAAATCGATAAACTCCAATTCAATCATCGCGAATATCTCTGTATCATCTTCACTTGTTTCTGCAAGAAGTTCTTTTATATCCGCTTGAGTTGATTGAAGTGATAAAAAAGTTTGATACTTATTTTTAAGAACTTTTAAAGTTTGAATTGTCTTTTGTGCTTTCTTATTATCGTTCCAAAAATCAGGTTGTTCCATTTCGCGTTCAAGTGTCTCAATCGTTTCCACTGTGTTGTTTTCTTCAAGGCGAGTTGCAAACATCTCCATTTTTTTTGTGATTTGATCAAGTGCTTTTATAATTTGATACGCTTCCATCACTAACCTCCAACTGTGAAAAAAGCAGCTTACCGCTGCTTTATTTTATACTTCTTCTGTTTCTTCTGGAAGAACAGTTTCTACTACTTCCTGTTCAACTTCAACAGTTTCAACTGTCTCTGTCGCTTCTGTTGAAGCAATATTTAATTGTTTACGTTCTTCTTCAATTAATTTCATTAATTCGTCTGCTTTTTCAGCTTTACCATGGCAAAGTTTGAATTTCTTACCACTTCCACATGGACATAATCCGTTTCGGCTAATTTTGTCAACTGACCAAATTTGGCGAATTACTGGACGACCATCTTCTGTTAAAATACCAGATGTTGAAGCCCCTTCTACAACCTCTTCACGTTGTTGGTTATCACGGATTTCAGCTCTTAACATGTAAAGTGTAACTTCATTGGCAATTTGTTTATTCAAATCGATGAACATTACAAACGCTTCATCCTCATATGCATGAAGTGGATCTTCTTGTGCATATGCACGGTAATCAATACCTTCTCGAAGATGTGCCATTGCATCGATATGTTTCATCCAATGCTCATCAATTACATGAAGTGTAATAACTTTTTGGAATTCATTATATGCTTCTTCTGGCGCAGCTTCATGACGTTTTTCAATCGCTTCTTTAAAATCAGCATGAATCAATTCTTCGATTGCTTTTCCTTTTTGACCTTTGAAATCTTCTTCTACATATTTTTTTGTATGGAAGTAATCAGTATTTAAAACTTCAGCAAGTCCTTTATAATCACGTGATTTTTCATCTACGTATTCTGGTAAAAATTCTTCTACAAGATTACGTGCGCAACCTTTGATTAAAATTTGAACTTCACTGTCAATACTTTCTTCTGCATATAAAATACGATCACGTTGTTCATAAGTCAATTCACGTTGTTTACGAAGTACTTCATCATATTCAACGAGTTGTTTACGAACATCATAATGACGACCCTCAGCACGCTTTTGTGAGCTGATGATTGTTTTTGAGAAGAAACGACTTTCAAGTGCTTCATCACCAAGTGTCGCTGATAAGCGCTTGCGAAGTGAATCTCCACCGTGTTGTTCAAGAAGACGATCATCCATTGAAATATAGAAACGACTATATCCTGGATCACCTTGACGACCGGCACGACCTTGTAACTGAAGATCGATACGGCGTGAATCATGACGTTCTGTACCGATAACAGCAAGTCCACCAAGTTCAGCAACACCTTCTCCAAGTTTAATATCTGTACCACGACCTGCCATATTCGTTGCAATTGTCACTGCACCTTTTTGACCTGCTCGTGCGATAATTTCTGCTTCACGCTCATGTTGTTTGGCATTGAGTACTTCATGTGAAATACCTTCTTCTTCGAGAAGTTCACTAATAATTTCTGAAGTTTCAATTGCTACAGTACCAATCAATAATGGCTGACCATTTTCATGACGTGTTTTAATTTCGGCGATTAATGCTTTGTATTTTGCTTCTTTCGTTGCAAAGATAAGATCTCCTGCATCTTCACGAACCATCGGTTTATTTGTTGGCACTTGTACAACACGTTGGTTGTACGTATTTAAGAATTCTTCTTCTTCTGTTTTCGCAGTCCCAGTCATCCCTGCAAGTTTGTTATAAAGACGGAAATAATTTTGATATGTAACAGTTGCGAGTGTCATTGATTCTTCTTGTAAATCAAGACCTTCTTTCGCTTCAAGTGCTTGATGAAGACCATCGTTATAGCGACGTCCTTGCATAATACGACCAGTAGATTGATCGACGATAAGTACTTCTCCCTCTTGAACTACATAATCAACTTCATTGTGCATATCGATGTTCGCACGCATCGCTTGATTAATACGATGGAAAAGTTCAGTATGTTTAATTTCAAATAAGTTGGCAATACGGAAGTGCTTTTCTGCATAATCAACACCTGCATCTGTTAAAACAACTGTTTTTGTTTCTGGATCATATGTATAATGCTCTTCTTGCAAACGTTTTGCAAATGCATCCGCTTCACGATATAATTTTGTCTTTTCACGTTTTCCACCTGAGATAATAAGTGGTGTACGAGCCTCATCGATAAAAATCGAATCCACTTCATCGACAACTGCATAGTTTAACTCACGTTGTACTTTATCTTCTTTATACACAACCATGTTATCACGGAGGTAATCAAATCCGAATTCACTATTAATACCGTATGTTACATCACAGTTATATGCTTCACGCTTTTCCGCTGGTGATAAACTTTGTAAGTTTAAACCAACTGTCAAACCGAGCCATGTATACACTTTCCCCATCTCCTCAGCATCACGTGCCGCAAGATATTCATTGACTGTGATAACATGTACACCTTTACCAGATAATGCATTTAAATATACTGGCATCGTTGCAGTTAACGTTTTCCCCTCACCAGTACGCATCTCTGCAATATCACCGTTATTTAATACATAACCACCTTGAATCTGTACAGGGAATGGTTTCATTCCAAGTACTCGCCACGCTGCTTCACGAACGGTTGCAAATGCCTCTGCCATAATATCAGACAAAGTTTCCCCTTTTTCTAATCGTTCACGAAAAAACACCGTTTTTGCTTGAAGCTCTTCGTCGGTTAATTTTGTATATTCATCTTCAAGTACAAGAACTTGTTCAGCCACTTTGAGTGATTTTTTTAATTCGCGATTTGAATCATCTGTCCATTTTTTCAATGCTTTAAACATATATATTTATGACTCCTTTTCATCCTAAACGAGTCTTTATTCTCGTTTTTATTATTTTTTATCATATATTATACTTTACATACTACTACAACATTCTATCACGTTTTATATAGGTTTGTAAATCATTTATCTACTTTTATTTTGTTACACATTTAAAGCGTATTTCATTTTTTCTCACACTTAATTTCACCTTATGACACAATTGGCGAAATCTTAACAATTTGATAGCTTGTTTTCCCTTTGTAAATCGAGCATTTTACAGTTACGTGGTAAACCTCACCAAAATTGAGTGTTATTCCTTGCAACACTTGGAAATCAAATACAACTGCTGATATTTCACTCGTATTATCTTCCAATTGAACGAAATGCGTTTTTCCATTGCGATGTTTTCTAAGTGATACAACACGAGCCACTGTCTGATGTGTCTGTGCACTTTGCATTCGTAATGTTTGCAGTGGAATAATCTGACCTTGTGCATATTCTTTTTCAAACTGTACAAAAACATTTTGAAAAAACGGATAACCGAGATATTCACGTTCAAATCGTTCACGGTCCTTCAGTGCATATTCTGGATAATGGCTTATTTTTTGTGTAAGATCAACAAGGTCCGCAAGGTGTCCGTACTCTCCACCTACTTCGCCTTCTCTCACTAACATCACAAGTGTTTGACGTGTCACTTGAAAACGATCAAATGCTCCCACACAAATTAAAGCTTCAACATGTTCTTTAGCAATTTTGTTTCGAAGCAATGCACGAATAATACCATCAGCCGTTGTTTCAACAGAACTTAGTACAATTGTGATAATTTGTTGTGCTGTTTGTCTACCAATTCCTTTTATTGAACAAAGCCCCATTCGAATCCCTGTTTTTTCAATTTTGAATGTTTCTGTACTCAACATAATGTCAGGTGGTAAGAGCATGATTTTTCTTCGTTTCATCTCTTGAACATACGTCGTTATCTTAGCAATATCTTGAAGATGATGATTAAGTAAAACCATATAAAAAGCGCGTGCATAGTGTGTTTTGAAATACATTAAGCGATATGCAATCATCGCATATGCAACAGCATGCCCTTTCACAAAACCATAATTGGCAAACTGGAGCATCAAATCACTCACTTGCTTTACCACGTCAACTTCATAGCCATTCGCAATTGAAGCTGTTTCAAATGATTCAAGTGATGACTTTAACAAACTTTCATTTTTCTTTGAAATAGCACGTCTGAAATCATCTGCGGCAACAAAATCAAAGCGCGCCATCACATTAACAATTTGCATAATTTGTTCTTGATAAACAATGACTCCATATGTTTCTGCTAAAATCGGAGCTAAATCGTCATGTGGCATTTCAACTTTGAGTTTTCCATGCTTCCGAGCAATAAAAAGAGGAATACTCTCCATTGGACCAGGACGATAAAGTGCTAAAACAGCAACAATATCCTCAAACTGTGTTGGTTTTAAATCACGTAGCACTTTCTTTATTCCATCAGATTCAAGTTGGAAAATACCGTTTGTTAATCCTAGTGTTAAATATTCATATGTCTTAGTATCTTGAAGTGGAATTTCTTGCATTTGAAATGTTCCATCTCCACTTGAAACGGTTTGTTCTAACTTCTCCAAAATCGAAAGATTTTTCAGACCGAGAAAATCAATTTTTAAAAACCCCATCGCTTCTAATTCTTTCATTTCCCACGCAGTTGTACATCCACTTTCGACAAAAACAGGCATTTGAGTAAACATGGAATCATCTGTGATAATAATTCCGGCCGCATGAGTTGATGTATTACGTTTGAGCCCTTCTATTTGAAGTGCTATTTTATAGCATTGTAAAAGTTGAACATCACGCGTGAGTAATGTTTGAAGTTGCTGATTTTCTTTATACGATTCAATTAATTTCTTGCTGTGAGAGATATATTTCGTTACTTCGCCAATTTTAGCCTGTGATAATCCATGAATTCGAGCTACTTCCCGAAACGCTGATTTGGCACCGAATGTTCCATACGTCAAAATATGTGCAACTTTATCTTCACCATAACGCTTGCGAACGTAAGCGATTAGCTCATCACGTTTATCATCTGCAACATCGATATCAATATCTGGATAACTCTTGCGTCCAGGGTTTAAAAAGCGTTCAAAGACTAATCCATAAGCCAGTGGATCAATTTCCGTTATACCAAGACAATAAGCCACAATCGATCCAACAGATGAACCCCTTCCAGGCCCAAATAAAATATCATGTTGAAATGCATACCGTTTTGCATCCCACAAAATAAGGAAGTAATCAGCAAATCCAAGTTCTGAAATTACCGATAACTCTCTTTGAATTCGTTGTTTTACCGCTTCTGTTATCTCTGAGTAGCGTTTTGTCGCACCTTTAACTACAAGTTTTTGGAGTAATATATCACTCGTATCTTCACCGATAAATGGATATTTAGGAATCTTTTTTGATCCTTCCAATGTGAAATTTGTCAAGCTCGCTATCTGTTCAGTTCTCTGTAGTAATTCAGGATAGTTTTCAACTAAAGTAGCAATTTGATCACGTCGTAAAAATGTATTTGTAACACTCGTATCAATTAGAATTTCGCGGCTATTGGTTTTAATCGCTTGAAGTACAGCACGCGTTTTATGAGATTTCTCATCTTTCATTAAAATTGAATTCATCATGCAAAATGAAACTTCGTTTCTTTGTTCTATCGCTTTTATTCGTTCTACTTCAAATGGCTGAATATACTCAGAAAAAGACAGTCCTACATATTCAAAAGCAATACGTTGTTTAAGATGTTCAACATATTCTACTTGCATTTGTTTCAAAACCGGAATCAAAATCAGATTTGAAGGTTCAAAAGAGTGTAACAATTCTACATCAATCGGTTTTTGAAATAAGTGATGATGATGCAAAAGTGCTTGATATCCTTCATGATTTTTACAGACTATCACAAATGGAATAACATTCGAATCAATTTGTACATGTAATTCAATCGCAGCTACAAATAAAACTTTTTTCGTTTGAGCTAAAGTGTATGCTTGAGCGATAGATCCAAAATGACCTGTTTCACACAGAGCAAAAAAAGGCAGTCCTGCATCACATGTCAATTGTAATGCCGTTTGCACATTTAATGTACTTTCAAGTAAACTATGATCCGTTTTCAATCGTATATACAATGCAGAACACCTCCTTTTTATTTGTCTAATTCTACGATAAATGTTGATTTCCCTGCAAGAGAAACACTATCACCTGTTATCGGTGCATCTAAAATCTTATGCTTAATTTTAAGTAATAACTCGTTTTTCATCACTCGCGTTTCATCACTTAAATTATGAACAACGAGCTTGTTATCAAATGTATACGCGAGCAACATCGGATGTGCTTCAACAAATGACAACTTCGCTTTTTGAATATCTCCTAATTGTTTACGAACTGCAAGCATTTTTTTGTAATGGGCATAAAGGGAATCAGGATTATTTATTTGTTCTTGTAGTGATGGAACTTTCGCATTGAAACGCAATCCTTCCTTCCAAATAAGTGGATTGGTAAATTGTTTATTTTCCCATTTCATTGGTTCACGAATGAGTTCATCAGGCTTTTCACCTTTCATTCCAATCTCTTCACCGTAGTAAACATAAGGTACCCCAGGTGTTGTAAATAGAATTGAAGCTGCCATTTTTTGTTCAGCAAGCGTTGGCAACATAGAAGCTACACGATCTTGATCATGGTTTGTTAAAAATGGGGCATCGAGATAATTTTGATAGACTGCTTCATATTCTTTTTTAGAGCGGTTATACGCTACTTTATAGTCTTCTGAAAGTGTTCCACGAACTGTCGAAAGTGTCGCTTTTGCTAAATCAAAATTAAAACTAGAATCAGTTGCCGCATAATATGGAGCAACCGAGTCAGCCGCATCCCATGTTTCAGTAACAAAATATGTTTCAGGATTACGTTTAAGCGCTTCTGCATGCAAATGTTTTACGACATTCACCGCATCATATCTATTTGCTTCATATGTATTTGGATATTCACCTGGATTAAAATATACACCGACTCCATCAAGCCGAAACCCATCTACACCTTTTTGTTGCCAAAATGCAATATTTTTATCAATTTCATTTTGTACAGCTGGATTCCCAAGGCGAAGTTCTGGCATTTTCTCCCAAAAAGAAGCATAGTAAGCCAGACCATCTTTTATCGGATACCAGTTGCTGTCTATCTTTTTATATTCAGCATCTTTTTGTTTAATAACAAAGTAACTGCAGTATTGGCTTTCTTTACCCTTTTTCTCAAGATCTTGAAACCATGGATGATCAACACCAACATGATTCACAACAAGATCTTGAATTATTCGAATATCTCGTCTATGTGCTTCTGTAATAAGCGTTTCATAATCACCAATTGTTCCAAATTTTGGATCAATTGCTTGATAATCTGCTACATCATATTTATGATATGTTGATGATGGATGAACTGGTGTCAACCATATCGCACTAAAGCCAAGATCTTTAATATAATCCAACTTTTCTATAACACCTTTTAAATCCCCAACTCCATCATTATTTGTATCATTAAATGAACCAACAAAGATTTCGTAAACAGATTGGTACTTCTTTTGTCCTTCTGCTGACATTTTTACCGGATCTTTCAGTGTCTTTTCTTTAGTTGGTTTTTCTTCGCGTTGATATGAAGCACACGGAAACGTTTCTTTCGGTGTTTGATTTTGTGCTGTACAGCCTGATAAAATAACAACAATACTTCCTACTAACCCAATTTTCATCCAATTCTTCATCATTATTCACCTTTCATCTTCACAACGATTTGATATACATCATTCTTATGTACACCACGAATTTTTGCTACGTGCTTAATCAATTCTTTTTCTGATAGCGTAGCATGCTGTTTTTGTGCGAGTAAATAGTGTTCAACAATATCATCAGGATACGCTTCAATTTTCTTTTCAGGATGGATGATCACTACAAACTCACCTTTTAATGTGTTCGCAACATCGCGTATTTCATCAGGTGTTCCAAATATATATTCCTCATACATTTTCGAAATTTCGCGTGCGACAATCATTTTTGTTTGACTTCCAAATACGCTATTTACATCACGGCACAATTGTTCAATTCGATGAACTGATTCATAAATAACGACTGGACACGTGAATTGTGATAGCATTTGAAGTTCTTGCGTTCTCTTAGATCCTTTACTTTCTAAAAAGCCATGGAAATAAAATGCTGTTTGTCCAATACCACTTGCTGCATATGCACTGACAAAAGCACTTGCACCTGGCAGTGCAAGTGAGTGTAAATCGCGTTCTCGTAACCCTCTTACAAGACGTGCTCCTGGATCTGAAATAGCAGGCATCCCTGCATCGCTTACAAGCGACACTTGTTTGCCTTCACGCAATAACTCCTCAACCATATCAATACGATCATTCTCATTATGTTCATGCAAACTTATGAGTTGAGCATGAATACCAAAATGATTACATAGTTTCTTTGTATTTCTTGTGTCCTCGGCAAGAATAATGTCACTTTCCTGCAAACGTTTCAACGATCGAACTGTCATATCATCCAAATTTCCAATCGGTGTTGGAACAAGGTATAATACATTTTCTTCTTTATATGATAAGTAACGTTTCATCTCATTCTTCCTTTCATTTAATTTGTTTCATATATACATTTTTACGGAAGTTAAATAGTATAAAAAAGAGAATACTTAAAATAGCTGATGCTACGCAAACTAAATATACAATATCCATTCGATGTTGATTTACATACGTTCCAAGCAACAACGTAAAAACCATATCACCGAGTGTTAACACAAGCGTAAATACACCGAATACAGTATTAAAAATCTTCTCAGATACAAGTGATTTTGAAATATGGCGCAATGACAGCAAATACGATGGATAAATCAAACCTTGAAACATTCCACATATGACGTAAACAATTGCATTGTGAAAACAGCCCATAACAGCAACACGTAGCAACGATACAACAATAGCCAGAAAAAAAAGTTTTGCAGCACCAAAACGCTCAAGTACCACTTTTCCATAATGGAACAACGGGATTTCACTCAGCGCCATTAACGCTACTGTTCCACCAATATACATTGGAATACTTGATTGTGGAATGCCTAAATCCGTAAATAAAAAGCCAATAAAAGTAAAATAGCGACCCGATAAGAAAAAGAGCAATGCTGTTATCGCAAAAAGACAAAAAAGTAAAAGCCGCTTTTTCTCATCTTGACTGAGTTTCAAATCAACATCAGCATGGTAAGCAGATGTTCGTTGATTCGAAATATCATTAAGTCGAGATTGGATAAAGAATGGAAACAAATAAAAAATAGCAACAAGAAGCGGTAAATATTGGATTCGACTTCCAACTAAAAAGATACCAAAAACAAAACAGGCTATTCCCCATGTCAATGAAGCAAACATGCGAATATTACCAAAGAAAAGTGCTAAACGCTTCGGTGAAAGTATAATCCAATTTTCTGTCAAGGTTAAAAGCGGTCCTTGAAAAAACTGTAAGAGTAAGAGTAGACAAAGGATAAAGAATGTTGGCAGATGAAAATACATCTGAGAGACAAACACTAAAAGTGCAAGCCCAATGACAAACACCATCATCATGCGCAAAAACGTTCGAATCGTTTGAAATTTATCACAGAGATAACCGAAAACAAATTGTGAAGAGGCAAGTGCAAAAATGTTTAACGTCTGAAATAAACTGAATTCTGTCGCGTTTAAACCAAGAAACGCCGTATAAGGTTGAATAAATACATTTGTCAATGCATATACAAATGCGAGCATTCCAATATGACATTTAAACCTTTTCATCTCTTGCCTCATACACAATCCTCCATAATCGTCATTTATTCCATTTTAACAGAAATAGGCGCAAATGTCAGTAACAGGTTACAAAAAAACACCGAGATAGTAATTATCTCAGTGTTTTCATTTTTATCGAATCCACGTTACGTGTGTTTTCGTTATTTTTTCATGATACGGTGGTTTACTATCTTTCATATACATTCTAATAAATGAATACGGTAAATACATTAAAACCGTTACATAAATAAGATAATATTTCATAAATTCACGTCGGAGTAATGTTTCAAAACTAAGTGAGCTTCCGTTAAGGTGATAGTATTTCAAACCTAACAACTGTTTTCCGAGTGAATTTTTTAAAAATCGATAGCAAATAGCTTGATATCCTACGCATACACTAATCAACAAAAGAAGATAAAACAGTGATACGCTAATATCATGTAGAAAGTTTGTTCTTGTAATATAGAGTGAATTTCCAAACACATATATATAAAGTACTTGAGCAAACATATTCATAATTGACATATCGATCATAAACGATCCGAATCGTGCAAATTTTTCTTTCATCTACTCACCTAAAATCTCATTGATTTCAGATTTGTACCCTGCTGCTTTTGCACCGTAGATTACTTGAATTGCTTTTCCGTTTTTAACAAGACCTGATGCTCCCATTTCTTTCGTCCAGAAATCATTGTTTTGAACTTTATCAGCATCTTTAACACTTACACGAAGGCGAGTAATACATGCATCAACATCGTTAATGTTGTCACGTCCACCAAGACCTTCAATAATTTGGTGTGCAAATGTAGTTCCCTCAGCATCTACTGCTGTTGCAACAACACCTTCACCTTTTGCCGCTTTGTATTCTGCTTTTGAAATCGTTTTAACTTCAGCACCATTACGACCTGGTGTTGCAATATTGAATTTTGTAATATACCATTTAAATCCAAAATAGTAAAGTGGCATAAGTGCAAGACCTACTACTGGAATGAAATAGAAGTTATTTTGTACGCCAAGTGCACCTTGGAACACACCGAACATTGTAAAGTCAATTGCTCCACCTGAGAATGTCATACCAACTTTAACACCGAGTAAATCCATTAACATGAATGAAAGACCGGCGATTGGAACATGGAAACCATAGTAAAGAACTGGCGCTAAGAAAAGGAATGTAAATTCAATCGGTTCTGTAATTCCTGTTAAGAATGAAGTAAGTGCAACTGAGAATAAAAGTCCCCCTGTTGCTTTACGATTTTCTGCATCTGTACATTTATACATAGCATATGCTGCTGCTGGAAGACCAAACATCATGAATGGGAATTTCCCTGACATGAAGTTTGTTGCAGGGAATGCTTTCCAATCTCCTGATGCAAGTGAAGCAAAGAATGCTGCTTGCGTACCGAAAACATCAGCTCCACCGATATGATATGTTCCACCAACTGTTGATTGCCAAAGTGGTAAATAGAATACATGGTGAAGACCAAATGGAATAAGACTACGTTCAACAAGACCAAAAAGAAGTGACGCTAAATATCCAAGGTTATGACTTGATAACCATCCAAGACCATTCCCTACAGTTGCAAGACCTACTCCAATCGGAGGCCAAACAACAACAAGTGCCATACCTACAAATAACGCTGTAAATGAAGATACGATTGGTACAAAACGTGGTCCACCGAAGAATCCGAGGAAATCAGGTAATTTTACATCACAATATTTATTGTGTAATGCTGCTGCAATTCCCCCAGCAATCATACCACCAAATACACCCATTGAAAGTGTATTAGAAATACCAAGTGCAGAAGTTAACATTCCTGGGAAATCATTTCCAAAAATGTGTAATACAGCTGTTGTTTTACCTGCTGCTTCTGTAACTTTTACTAAACCAAATACTTTCAACGTTGTTGCAAGTGAAACGTTCATAACAAGATAAGACATTACAGACGCAAGCGCTGCAGCACCTTTTTCTTTTTTCGCGAATCCAATTGCAATTGCGATTGCAAACATAACTGGTAAGTTGGCAAATACGATATCACCCGCATTTGTCACTACTGTCAAAAAGCTATTAAGCGGTGTTCCTACACCTAAAAACGACTCCCAACCATACGCTTTAATCGTAGCTGCTGATGTGAGTGACCCACCAATACCAAGCATGATTCCAGCTGCTGGAAGTAACGCGATTGGCAACATGAATGTCTGCCCAAGCTTACTAAAAAACTGTTTCATATATTATCCTCCTAAAATATAAAAAGTGCGTCATACAATATTATATAAATATTGATTCCGCTTTCATGTTATCACTTTCACGAATTATTTGTCAAGCGATAAAGAAATATTTTTTCAAAAAATGAAAAATTTTTCATCGTTTCGATTTTTAAACATTTTTATTTATTCAAAAAGGGATTTCTTCTGGATTTCTTGAATGATTCCAGTATTTTTATCACCTTTTAATATATATATATCTTTCTTTGTACGAAAACTAATCGAAAATGTTTCATCTGTTTTTGACTCACTAAAAACCTCTCCATTACCAAAGTGATTTATAACGTCCGTTAGATTTCGACCGATAACATCATCAAATTTATTTTCGTCGTAATCAACTTCTTTACCTGTAATAAGGTATCCTATGATATACGCATTTTCCATCGAATCATCTTGCAATCGAGACATAACCGTAATACCTTTACTTGCATCTTTTGATATATATGTATCCGTCACTTGTCGTTGTTCTTTATCAACATTCGTCTTTGTTGGTGTCCCAAATTTCTCAATATAAACATTTCGTTTTTGTTTGTACGTCAAGACTTGTGTTTGATGTACATCAAAGAAGTTTTCACTTTCTTTTTTATGAACTTGAACTGTCTTTTGGCTTTCAACGACGTAAATACTAAACCCTATTCCGACAATAATAACAAGACTCATTAAAACGAAAAAGAGACGTTTATAAGAAAACGCGCTCTCTTTTTTAAATAACTTAGTCCACATATTTTGTATCCTTACTATTCAACCAAGCATACATCGCGCCAATTAGAACTCCGCCACCAACAATGTTTCCAAGTGTTGAGAAGAAGAAATTCGTTAGCACAGGCATAAGTTCAAATCCTTGACCGTGTAAAGCAAAGAATACTGTAGAAAATGATGCAAAGTTAGCGATAACGTGGTCGTGTCCAAATAACACGAAAATAAAAATGATAAAAACAAGTGATGACACTTTAGCTGAATCACTTTTCATACGAAGCGCAACAACAATCCCAATATTTACAACAAGATTGGCAATGATTCCTTGCATGAAAATTTGATACGGTGTTTTCCCATACATCTTTGGTTCAACTATTTTATAAATTGTCGAGTGAACACCTTCTTTTGCAACTGCATCCCAGACACCACCTTGAACAAAAATCCAAGAAAAAATAACTGCACCAACAAAGTTGGCAATGTAGCATATCGCTAAAATTTTGAGTGCTTTTCCCCACGCGACTTTTTTACGTGTGAGTCCTGCACCAAAGTACATAACGTTTGATGTAAAAAGTTCTGCATTGAGGAATATAATCATAACAAGACCAAATCCAAAAAATAATGAACCAAAAATTTTCCCAAGGCTACCGGTCGCATCAACATGATGTAACTTTTCATTAATCAAAAACATTCCATTTGTTCCAAGACCTAAACAAACTGATGCCATGATTGCACGCCAAGCATAACGAATCCAGCTCTTTTCAACAAGGTCTACCTTTTTGGAAACCGTATAGTCTAACGTATCCATCAACGGTTTTGCTTCAGTGTTCATATTATAGTACCTCCAGTGTTTGGTTAATTCGTTGCAATAATTCAGGTTTTGATAACAAAGCCATTACCGAATTTAAATCAGGTCCATGCATCATTCCACTTGTAGCAATACGCAGTGGCATGAAAAGCATTTTCCCTTTATTACCTGTTTCTTCTTTAATTTCATTAACAAATTGTTTCATTTCATCACTTGTAAAATATGTTTGTTCTGATTTTTCAAGACACAATTTCAATCCTTCAATTGTTGCGCGAACATCATTTTCTTTTAAGAATTGTTGTTCTTCTGCGCCGAGTGTAAACGCAGCAATAAATGGTTGTGCTAATTCAATAATCTCTTCACCATATGATAATTGATCTTGGAACAATGATACAAGTCTTGTTTTGAAATGATCACTTTTCCCATCAACAGTTCCTGATTTTTCTAGAAAAGGGATCGTTAAATTTTGATATGCTTCATCACTTAACTGTTTCATGTAGCGATTATTTACCCATTTCAACTTCTCTTTATCAAACATTGCAGGCGCCGTTGAAAGACGCTCAGCATCAAAAATTTGAATGAATTCCTGATGTGAGAAAATTTCATCTTCACCCGTTGGTGACCAACCAAGTAAACCAATGAAGTTAAACATCGCTTCTGGAAGGTATCCATGATCTTTATATTGAGAAATGAATTGCATAATTGATTCATCGCGTTTTGATAATTTTTTACGGTTTTCATTCACGATGATTGCCATATGTCCAAATTGTGGAACATCCCAGCCAAACGCTTCATATATTTGCATTTGTTTTGGCGTATTTGAGATATGTTCTTCTCCACGGAAAACATGTGAAATTTCCATTAAGTGATCATCTATTGCACATGCGAAATTATATGTTGGAATTCCGTTGCGTTTAATCGCTACCCAATCACCGATATCTTTTCCTGTAAATGTAATTTCACCACGAACGATATCGTTAAATGTGTACACTGCATCATCTTCAACATGCATACGAATTGTATATTCGCGATTTTGTTCGAAATCTTTTCGTTCTTCATCACTCAGTTTCATACAACGTCCTGAGTAACGAGGTGAAGCTATCCCCGCCGCTTCTTGTGCTTCACGTTCTGCTGCAAGTTCTTCCTCTGTACAATAACACTTATAAGCAATTCCTTTTGCTAACAGTTCATTTGCGTATTTCTGATAAATATCAAGACGTTCAAGTTGGCGATAAGGTGCAAATGCACCACCGATATCCGGTCCTTCATTCCAATTGATTCCAAGCCATTTTAAATTTTCAAATTGACTCACTTCACCATTTTCAACATTACGAGCAATGTCTGTATCTTCAATACGAATGATGAAATCACCATCATGATGTTTTGCATAAAGATACGTAAACAATGCTGTTCGTGCATTTCCAATGTGCAAATGCCCTGTTGGTGATGGGGCATATCGCGTTCGAACACGTTTCATAATTATTCCTCCAATTGTCCTGTCTTTTTGACACACATAACAATATTATACCATGTTTTATGATGTTTTTCTATCATAAATTCTATCACAATAAAAAAAACTTTGTACAAAAACGTACAAAGTTAGAGTTCTTTTATATCTTCCGATATTGTGCAGGTGTTGTGTAAAAGTGTTGTTCAAATATTCGCTGAAATGTTCGTGTATTCGTATAACCAACGGTGATCGCAATATCAAGTATCGTATGATTTGTTGTTCTGAGCAAGCGTACCGCATGATGCATTCTCAACAAATGAATCCAATCATCAAATGTACATTCAGTATAAAACATTATCCATGTGTTGAGTGTCGTTGCTGAAATCGAAAACTGTTTTGCCACTTGATGTGCACGAATCGTCTCATCGCTAAAGTGATTTCGAATATATTCAAGTACTTTTTCAATTTCACTAAGCGGCAATGATTCAACGCCTGTATACTGTTTACGATATGCAATCGGTGTCACATTATACGCACATTCAAATTGTTTTGTAAAATGTGCACTGTCAAAATACCCTACCATTTGAGCAATATCATCTAATGTATCATTTGTTGTCACAAGCATTTCAACACTTTTATGCAACCTCATTCTCGATAGCAACTGAACAAATGTCATTGAGAATACTTCTCTTATCACTTTTGCAATCGTTGTTTTATTCGTAAAAAATTGTTGGGCGACATAATCAAGTGTTAATTTTTCATTAAAATGGCTGGACATATACTGCATGACATCAATCGCTAATACAAGCGTTGTATCCGACGCAACACCTCGACTACTATCCTCAACAATGCCAACTGTTTTAGCTTTTGCTATGCGGCAAATCATTTGAACAAACACACTTTCTTGCTCCATAACATTATAAAGCAAATCACTTCCTTGCAACCTTCCTATTTGTTCCACAAGTTGAAACATTTCGTTTTCCAATTTCCCTTCAATATAAACGACGGGATTCTGTTTCAATTGTAAAAACATCGGTTCTTTTTTATTGAAGTGCGTTTCCAGCAATCTAATATGAGCATTAATTGCAGAAAATCGATAAACGATAATATGAAGTTCAACTTCTTCAATTACTTGATCAATAATTGTAACATCCCAAGGAAAAATAGCAATACACATTCCTTTTTTCATTTCAAAGTACTGTTCATTTAAATAAAATTTGGCTTCTCCTCTTGCTACATACCAAATTCTTGCTCCTTCATGAACAACGCGATTAGCTGTTTCCTGAATAAGTTCCATCGTGTAATACAGTGGCATTTGTTGTTCTAATGGTGATATGTGTCCTGCTTGTATTTCTATTATATTTGTCATCTCACTCAACTCTTTCGTATCTACAATACCAAAAAAAGATTGTAAAAACAAATTTATAGCGTTTTATATCACAAATCAAAAGCGGTTAAAAATATTTAACCGCTTTTATTTTGAAAATATATATAACTAAAGAATCAATAAAGCTATTGTCAGTATTACCCCGTTCATAATGGCGAGTGTTGCAACAAGTTTCCAACTCCATTTAATCCATGTTGAGTATTCCACTTTTGAAATGGCTAATCCTCCCATTACTACACCACTTGTCGGTGTGAACAGATTAATAATACCACTCGCTACACTAAAAATCATAATCATTACTGCAGGATTATATCCTAAGTTTTCTGTCAATGGTGCCATAATCGGCATCGTAAGTGTTGCAGCGCCACTTGTTGAAGGTATAAAGAATGAAATAAGGAGGTAAAATATATATGACACTGGCGCAAACACGGCTCCTGGAACACTTCCAAGTAACGATGAAGCAGAACTTAAAATCACTTGGTCAAGATGTGTCTCACTCATCAACACACTCGCTCCACGCGCCACTGCGATAATCAATGCTACTGATACAATATCAGCGGCACCTTCAACAAAAGCATCTACAATCATTTTTTCTTTCATTTTTGCTATAAGTCCAACAATGATGGAAAGAAGTAAGAACCACATAGCCAGTTCCCCAAACCACCAATCACCAAGTGCTTGACCAGTTAAGAAACCTGTCCACGCTGGAATTTCGACTCCAAATTTACTCCATGGAATAACTGAGAAAACCATAAATATAAATCCAAAAGCAAAAATAGCGAGTACACCTTTTTGTCTTCCATTCATCGTTGTCATCATTTCATTTTCATCTTTTCGGAATGTTGCAAGCATTGCACTTTTTTCATTTGTTGATAAAAACGAACCATCTCGTTCTTGAACTTTTTTTGCATAGCGCATTACAAACCAAATACAAACGATTAAGTTAATAATGAGTAATACAGTCCCAAGTCCGATAACAACACCTTGGTTAATATTCGCACCTGCTTTTTGTGCTGTATCACTTGCAATTCCTGTAGCAAATGGATTGACCGTTGAAGCAAGCGTCCCAATTCCAGCACCTAAGAGAATTGTTCCAACTGCTGTAAGAGTATCAAACCCAACGGCAACCATTGTCACACAGATAAGTGCATAAAAAGCAACAGTTTCTTCACTCATACCATATGTTGTTCCACCAAGTGCAAAGAGACACATCAAAATTGGTATCAACCAAATTTCTCGACCTTTCATCCGCTTCACAAGTGTTTGAACTCCCGCGTCAAGGGTTCCTGTTTTTTGAACAACATTCAAATATCCACCTAAAACAAGAACAAAGACACAGACATCCATCGCTGATTTAAATCCTAAATACGGCGCCATTACAACATTTGAAATATTCGCTTTTTGAACATCAGGAACAATCCACGTAAGCAGTGCAAGCCCTATTAAGATAATAAATATAATCGAAAAGGCACTAAGCTGTATTTTTTTTGACTTTTTCATCGTGTTCATGGTGAATCACTTCCTTCTATTCATTGGGGATAATTCGTGTCCCTGTTTTATTTTCAAGTGCACGATCTGCCGCTTCAAGCGATGTAATAAGTGCGACTTTTCCCGTTGTTTCAACATATTCAATACATGCTTCAACTTTTGGAAGCATTGATCCTGCTGCAAAATGACCTTCTTGAATGTACTGCTTTGCTTCGGAAACGGTCATTTCGCTCACCCATTGTACATCAGGCGTTCCAAAACGAAGTGCAACTTGCTCAACTGCTGTTAAAATAACGAGTTTATCCGCTTGAACATTTGCTGCCAAGCAACTACTTGTACGGTCTTTATCAATAACCGCTGCAATTCCTTCGTATCCCGTTTCTTTTTTCACAACCGGGATACCACCACCACCGCATGCAATAACAATCGCACCTTGTTGAATCAAGTTTTCAATCATATCTTTCTCGATGATTTTTCGTGGAAGAGGACTCGCCACAACACGACGATATCCACGACCACTATCTTCAACAAATTTTTCATTATTTTGTTGTGCTAAAATTTCTGCTTCCTCTTTTGTATAAAAACTTCCAACAGGTTTTGTCGGATTTGAAAATGCTGCATCATCCAAATCCACTTCAACTTGTGTTAGGAGGGTTGCCACTTGCTTATTTTCACCTTGTTTCATACATTCATTATTAATCGCTTGTGTTAGGTGATAACCAATGTAACCTTGAGACATTGCACCACATTCTGGCAGTGGCATTGTTTCAGCAATAAGCGATTGCTTATTCGCTTCATCAAATGTCAATTGGATCATTCCAACTTGAGGTCCATTCCCATGTGCAACAACAACATCATATTTTTTCGATAATGCAACTATTGATTGCGCCGTTTGTTTTACGAGTTGTTTTTGTTCTGATGGTGTATTCCCAAGGGCGTTTCCGCCAAGTGCAACAACAATTCGTTGTTTTCCCATTTCAACCACTCCTCTATTTCAACGTTGCATACATCACAGCTTTAATTGTGTGCATTCTATTTTCTGCTTCTTGGAACACAACTGATTGGCGAGATTCAAACACTTCATTTGTTACTTCCATTTCTGAAAGTCCAAATTTACCAGCTACTTCTTTCCCAATCGTTGTATTTGTATCGTGGAAGCTTGGTAAACAATGCATGAAAATAGCTGTTGGTTTTGCTTTTTTCATAATTGCACTATTCACTTGATATGGTGCAAGTTCTTTAATACGTGATTCCCATACATCATCTGGTTCTCCCATTGATACCCAAATATCAGTATAAACAACATCAGCATTTGTCGCTGCTGCATCTGTATCTTCTGTCAATGTAACAGTGCAACCATTTTCTTCTGCAATCGCTTTACATGTATTGTATAACTCTTCTGTTGGCCAGAGATTTTTCGGAGCACATCCTGTAAAATTGAGACCCATTTTTGCACATGCAACCATGAGTGAGTTCCCCATGTTAAAGCGACCATCTCCAAAGTATGTGAAGTTCAATCCTTTTAGTGTTCCAAAATGCTCTTCGATTGTTAATAAATCAGCTAACATTTGTGTTGGATGGAATTCATTTGTTAATCCATTCCAAACTGGAACACCTGCATATTGCGCTAATTCTTCAACGATTGTTTGTTCAAAACCACGATATTCAATACCATCGTACATTCTTCCTAACACTCGTGCTGTATCTGCAATACTTTCTTTTTTCCCCATTTGACTGCTTCCTGGATCAAGGTATGTAACACCCATTCCAAGATCCATTCCAGCAACCTCAAATGCACAACGAGTTCGTGTACTTGTTTTTTCAAATAATAATACAATATTTTTACCTGTCAAATAATTATGTGGAATCCCCGATCTTTTCATTTGTTTGAAATCAATCGATAAATCAAGCAAATAGCGAATTTCCTCCGATGAAAAATCAAGTAATTTTAAGAAATTTCTATTTTTAATATTTACACCCATGTTTATTTACTCCTTTATAAATGAATTTTAGTATTTATTATTTTATATCTTCTCGCCAAAGTGGCATTGACATACAACGTGGTCCACCACGCCCTCTTGAGAGCTCGGAACTTGGTACTTTCAATACAGTAAGGCCTGCTTCTTCTAATATTCGGTTTGTCACATCATTTCTATCGTACACAACGATAACCCCCGGTGCGATGCAAAGTGTATTCGAACCATCATTCCATTGTTCACGTTCTGATTCAATCGTACTTCCTCCAGCACAAGGAATCAATGTTACTTTCGGTAAATTCAATGCTTCCGCTAACACCATTTCAAGTGTTTCTTCTTTTTCAGTAATGATGATATCATCAGCTGTTTTTTTCATTTCATAAACATGAAGTGGTCCTAGAATACCTGGATGCACTGTAAATACATCATGATCTACTTGTGTAAACACTGTATCAAGATGCATAAACGCTCTTGTTTTTGGAATCGAAAAAGCTAAAATAGTATCAATTGTTTGTGATGCTTGTCCAAAAAGAGAAGCAGCGAGTAAATCAATTGCCTCAGCGCTTGTTCGTTGTGAAATTCCTACAGCGAGTACAGTATCACTAATATTTAAAATATCTCCACCTTCTACATGACTTGGCCAATAGCGATCATATAAGAATGGTACTCTATTTTTATATTCTGGATGATATTGAAATATATATGAACTATATATTGTTTCGCGGCGGCGAGTCACCGAATACATACGATGTAAACTCACGCCAGTTCCAATTGAAGCAAATGGATCACGCGTAAAATATAAGTTAGGCATCGGTGGAATCCACATTGTTTGATCTGTATATACCATATCTGCAAGTGATTCACGATGAAAATCAGTCATCTCAGAAGCACGCACACCTTCCATTGTTTTCAAAACGAGTGTGAGCGAATCTTCAATCGCGAGTAAATACTCAATCACCGCTTCTTGTTGGTGATGTGAAAGACCATCGACTTCTTTTACATATTGCGTAATAAATGTTTGACGTAATCTTGGATCGTGTTCAAGTGTTTCCGCCATTAAATTTTCTAAATAGACAACTTCCACACCATGATCACGTAGAACATTTGCAAAATAATCATGTTCTTTTTGTGCAACCTCTAGAAATGGAATGTCATCAAATAGTAAACTCTCCAACGTATCCGGTGTTAAATTTAATAATTCTTTCCCCGGCCGGTGAAGTAATACTTTTTTCAATTGACCAATTTCACTTTTAACATGAATTGCTTCCATAGCAATCCCTCCTTATCATAAATTATTTGTTTATCAGGTCTATTTCATTGTAATCTATTTTTAAAAGTCATTTCGGACAAAATGAGAGCGTTTTCTTGTAAAAAAGGAAATTCTAACACAATTAAAAAACCTTTGACGTAAAATCAAAGGCTATAAGTATTAAAATTTTGTCACCTTACTCAAGAAGTATTTCAATTCATCAGTTTGTGGATTTCGGATAATATCACGACCGTGCTCTAGTATTTTTCCTTGATCTATGTAGAGAATATAATCTGAAAAATCACGTGCAAATCCAATTGCATGCGTCACAATGATAAATTCTTTACCGAGATTCCCAAGTTCTGCAATCATCGTAAGGACTTCTTCTGTTAAAATTGGATCAAGCGCAGAAGTTGGTTCATCAAAAAGCATCAATTTCGTATCAAGTGCAATCGCTCTAACAATCGCAACGCGTTGTTGCTGTCCACCACTCAATTGATCGGGTAATTTATCTTTATGTTCACAAAGCCCAAATCGTTCAAGTAATTCAACCGCTGTCTTCTTTGCTTCTTCTTTAGATTTATGTTGAAGTTTCACGAGTGGAAATATAATATTTTCAATGACCGTCATATGACTAAATAGACTATGTGCCTGAAATACAAAACCTTTTTCCGAACGTAATTTTTGCAAGTGTCTTTCATCATTAGTCAATTGGTTCACTTCATCAATAAACAATTCCCCTGCATCAGCAGTTTCCAATCCTGCTATAATTCGCAATAGCGTTGTCTTGCCACCACCAGATGGACCAATAATGGCAATATTAGAAATATCACCAATTTCTAATTGAATATCTTTAAGCACGTGATTTTTCCCAAATGCTTTATTTAAATTTTGTATTTTAAGCTCCACTCTTCTCACCTCGCAGACGTTTCTCAATATAGCTTGCAATATAAATTAAAGGAATCGTCAAAATCAAATAACCTATCGCCAAAACAATGTATGACTCAAAAATCACAAATGAATTCGCCTTAATTTGATTGACCACATTCGTAAATTCAGAAATAGCAACATACGAAAGCAGGGCTGAATTTTTAATTATTCCTGAAAGTTGACCAACAAGAGGTGGGATGGAATTTCGAATCATTTGTGGAATGATAATATATCGATATGTATCTATTGTATTCATCCCAAGCATCTTTGCACTTTCAAATTGAGATGTCGGAATAGCTGAAATTGCAGATTCATACACTTGATAGATGTACACGGAACTATACAAAGCGAGCATAAATACACCAATGATTAGCGGGTCTTTCATACCGTAGGCGGGAGCTATAAAGTAATAGAAAATGATAATAAATACAATTAATGGTACTGCGAGCATAAAATCATGAAAAGCTTTAAAAAGATAGTGAACAAAAAGCCACACACCTTTTGCACGAAGACCGAAAAAAACAAGCCATCCAAGACCAAAACTCAGTAACGCAGTCCAAAAAACGATGATGAGTGTCATCATATAAGCACTCCACAATTGACTTCCCAATCGGATGAGGGGTGTAAAATCAAGTGGCTTAGTCCCTTGTAAGATAAACGTTGTATTCCAATTGAACACTGTTATCGTCACTGTCTTTGCGTCACCTAATAATGGAAGCATATAGTTTTGCTGTAAAAGTGCATACATGATAATTATTACAACAATTAATGTTGCTACAAGTATTGCTATACCTTTATTTATGGTTTTTTTCATAAAACATACCCTACTTCACTATAAAATAAATGGAATTCCATACTTGCTAAATTTTTTCATTTCTTCTTGTAAATACATTTGCTTTAATTTCTCTAATGTTCCATCCGTTTTCGACTGTTGAATAAAAGCATCAACTTTTGTTTTTAATTCTACATCACCTTTAGGCATGGCAATTCCCCAGCCATTAACATTTGTTATTGGCGTTGGAATAATTTTTGTTTGTGGGTGTTTTTCTTGAAATGAGTAAATTGTAATTGGATCATAGATTGCCACTTGCGATTGCCCACCTGCTACATCAAGTAGTGCTGCATCCATACTCTCAAAAGATTTCACTTTTGCTTTTGGTGTATTTTGAGTTGCCCAATAAGCACTCAATGTTCCTGTTTTCACGGCAATAGTAATAGTTGTATTATTTAATTGCGTTAAATTTTGAATATTTGCATTTTCTGAAGTCAATGCATAGAGTGAGGGTGTTGTATAACTCTCTGAAAAATCAACTCGTTGCTTGCGCTCTTCTGTAATAGACATTGAAGAAAGAATCATATCGATTGATTTATTTTCAAGTGATGGAATAAGGGCATCGTATTTTGTTGGAACAATTTCCACTTTTTTACCGAGGGCAATACCTAGTTTTTCTGCATATGCAACACTGAAACCAGTCGGGTTCCCGTTCCCATCAATTGTTTCAAATGGTGCATATTCAAGTTCCATCCCAACTTTAATTGTGTCTTTTTTCAATACTTCACTCGTTTGTTTTCCTTGATAGTTTATACTGACACAACCAGTTAATAGGACACAAGAAAGAATCGTTATTAACATATTTTTAAATTTCATCTCACACCTCCACTTTTTATTAAGTATATCACAATACTAAATCAGCTTAAAAACATCTGCACTATATTTTTTGAAGTTCTTTTTTAAAGATAATTGTAACAAGCATTAAAGCAAAAAGACCATGAAACCAATTATTGGCAAATATTGTCCACCACAATGTTGACGGTGTAAATGACAAAGAAATTGTATAACTATACAAAAATAGGGGTGCAACAAGTTGTCTTGATATATTAATCCACATTGGAATTGATGGCTTTTTCAAAATTGTCACCATATTGCCTGGAATAGTGAGTAGCGCATACGCCGGCATCGTAAAAGCTTCAATCTGTAAATATCGAATAGTAGCATAATACAGTGATGATTGACGTTCTGCAAATAGTTCTGCAAAAAATGGTGCACCAAAATACAAAACAACCGAAGCAAAGCTCAGTGTTAACAACCCTATGATCAATGATAATTTATACAGTTCTTTCAAGCGATCCAACTTCTTTGCACCGAGTGCTTGTGAACCAATTGCCATCATCGCTGGACCAAGACCTCCAAATAAAAGAATCAAGAACATTTGTTCTACACGAAAACCAATACCGACTGCTGAAACACCACTTACAGGATCGAGATCTTGTGCGTAACGATTCAACAAGAAAATTCCAACACTGACAATAATCATCGAAAAGCCACTTGGAATAGCAAGTCTAAATAATGATTTTACATAATCAAAATTCAATTGATATCGCTTGTTAAAACCTTTTCCTAAATTACTCTTGAGCAAATGAAAATAAATATATAGAACTTGTATGAACTGAACTGTCACTGTTGCTATCGCAAGACCAACTACATCAAGTGGGATAACAGTAATTAATAAATAATCGAAAAGAATATTCGCAAAAAAACCGATAATTAAAGAATTGCGAACTTTTTTCGTCAATCCTTGCACATTTAAAAGTTGTCCAATAACACCACTCAAACTAAATACTGGTGCACACGCCATTAATACAGTAATGTACCGTGTTGCATAAAAGCCTTTCCCCGATTCAAGGTGTAACAGCTTAAATAAAAGTGGTGCGATAGTAATCATTCCAAGACCAACCACAACGCCTGAAACAACTGCAACAAGAATGGTGTGAAACATGATTTCTTGCGCTTTTTCAATGTCCTTTTTCCCGAGTTGTTCACCAACAAGTACTCCCGTTGCTGAAGATAACCCACCTGACAAGGCATTCAGCACCATAAAAAGAGGAAATGAGGCTGCCACCCCCGCCAATGCATCGCTTATCACCTTCCCATCAACACCAACTATTTTCGATGCAAAAAAAGTATCTGTAAAATTAAACATCGTAACAAAAAACATTCCTATCATTGCTGGGAAACCTATTTTAAATATCAATTTTTTTACATTGTCATTTATTATATCCATTCTCATTCTCCTTATTTATACATACATTAAATTCTTACGAAGTGTATCACACAAGAAACTACGCTTTCAAACAATGTGCTTTTCACATATTAAAAAACCACAAACTTAATGCTTGTGGTTTTCCTAAATATCACATTCTATTTTTTAAATTTTCGAATATAAAATCGCGTACTTAATGTACAGCCAATGAATGCCATAAGCACTCCTAACATACCGAATAAATTAAATGCTGTTAATCCGCGTGTATCAGGAAGCGTGTCAGTTTTCATTGTTTTTTCTGCAACTTTATTATTTGTTGCATCTTTAGTATTCACTTCTTTTTCAGTTACTTTTTCTGCAACTTTCACATTATAAAAATCAGTATATTGATATTTCAAATGATCAAGTGGCTCTATTTGTTTTTTCAAAAGATCTTGTAAATCAAATATATCAGGATTTGCTTCTTTCAATCCATATTTAGATGCTAAATCTTTTGACAGTGCAATTGTCATTTCATTTGCAAGAGCAGAACCATCTTCTTTTGTTAATTTTGTAATTGATATTTTATCATTTGCAACATACGTTTCAAGGGCAAAGCCACTGTATTCTAAATGCATTTTGGAAGGTTCAATATTTTCTTTTATCAATGTTTCAAGCTGTGCATTTGAAATTGTGTAAAGACCAATTGGTTGATTAAATGGAACACTTGTATAAATACTGTTGTTTGTTATATTTCCAGATTTCCATGGATTACTCAATAAAGACTTAGAAAGCACTGCAACATCTGCGTGCGTTGCCTCCTTCATATAATTTGTAACCATACTACCAAACGGTGTTGTATCATTTTCATTAATTGCTGATAAATCATCTGTTGTAGCAAGAATGATATTTTTATGGTCTGCGATATCAGCGCTCGTCAATGATTTTACATTTGGCGTTCTTCCATCTGCTGAACGAGGAACTTCTAATTGTTTTTCTCGAACGAGTTTTTCAACAATTTGTCGATCAATTGGATCAAATGCCGGATGTACTACTTTCCAGTTACTATCATATTCAGGTTTAATTGTTTTTTCTTTTATAATACGATTTTTAATCATATCACGAATAAGGTCAGTTTGTTGACCAAGTGATTCGTATACTTTCTTCGCATCTTTAAATTCTGGGAACGTATTTCGCAAATAACTTGCTCGATAATTATTCACTGTTAAATAAATCATGTCATTGTCTCCAACCGGTGCTTTTGTATCACTATAGA
Source organism: Culicoidibacterales bacterium (assembly GCA_051649665.1). Classification (GTDB taxonomy): domain Bacteria; phylum Bacillota_I; class Bacilli_A; order Culicoidibacterales; family JBOFHN01; genus JBOFHN01. The sequence goes on along the minus strand of JBOFHN010000085.1, from coordinate 11,765 downwards.
CAAGAGAGGCTACACGTTCACCCGCTGGTTTAGCTATATCAACAGTATAATCAACGCCTTGAAAGATATCATAATTATATGCACGAATATCACTATTAAATGAAATCGTTAAATCTCCTGGCTGATATTGGTTATAATACTTCATATTTGCTTCCATGAATGTTTTTAACATTGACCCTTTTATAGACATTGTTTCTAGTGTATTATCAAATTGGTAAATTTTTGCTACATCTGATTTAGTTAAATCACCTTCTAGCACATTTGTCGATGTGTTAAACACAGCTGCCGATGAAACATGATGAACATTGTTCGGTATAGTTCCGATTCCTTTTTTAGCTTCATCTAATTGTGTATTTAAAATAATATCTATCAGACCAGTATCTTGAAGTTGACTTTGTGGAATACCTGAAACTTCTGCATCTGGGACAAGATTCCCACCTGACAATTTTCCAATAATTGTTGAAGCATCAGTCACAGCTCGTTTATGTTCTTCAGCTAAATTATTTGTAATAATTGGTGATTCAGCAACTTTACTATCTGAAACTAAATTAACAGCAGTAATACCATCTTTACGATTAATCGTGTATCCTGCGCCAGACTTCGTTAATTTTAAATCAACCATCGCAAGGTGGCTTCCACTACTTCCTGGCTCGATGATTAGTGAATCATTTTTTGAACGTTCAATTCTCGTTTCATGTGCATGACCTGCAATTACAACATCAACTTCTGGAACGAGATTTGCAATTTCTTTTGATGAATCGTTTCCATATTCACCATCAATACTCGCGTGAAAACTCACAACAATGACATCGCTCAAATTGCTTCCCTTAATTTCTTTTACTGCAGACTTCACTTCATCATAAGGATTTGTCACTGTATATCCTGCTAAATTCGCTGCATCCCATCGTGTAATATGCGGTGTCACAACACCTATTACCGCTACACGAATTCCATTTTTATTTAAAATTGTATAATTTTTAGCAATACGATTAGCTGGAATTGGATCTCCTTTATACACATTAGCTGTTAAAAACTCACCCTTAAACGTCTGTTTTAATCGCTCAACAAAATCCATACCATAATTGTACTCATGATTTCCTGTTGTATATGTGTCATAATTCATCAAATTAAGTGCTTTCACCATTGGCTGAACTGCATCTTTATTAAATAAAATAGCACTATTTCCTTGTATCGTATCACCATTGTCAAGTAAAACAGTATTTGCTGTTCTATTTTTCTCAATCAATGTTGCCACCCTTGAAAAACCACCTTTAGCAGTTGGAGCATTTGTTGCATAATCATAACCAACAAATCGATTATGAACATCGCTAGTAGCTAAAATTCTCAATGTATCCTCGGCAGCGTATACGTGGAACGTCTGTGGAATACAAATAAGTAAGCTTAAAATCATCACTATACATGTACTGAACATTTTTTTCATATTATTTCATATCCTTTCATACCAGTTCTATCCTCTTATTTATCAATTAAAATCACACACCTCCATAAAAAACACGCAATAATACGTATTTTATCTCTAAGGAGATTAGATATTTTCAATTAAACACACTCACTAATCACCTCTGTTTACAGTATAGCGTAATATCAAAATAACTCCAAAAAATAAGCGCTTTCATTTTTGGACAAAAAAAAGATTTGAAGATATGGCTTCAAATCTTTTTATATATTTATTTACGTAAAGATGGTTCCTCAAAATTAACACTATAGATAGTTCCCTAAACTTTTTATAATTTTAATTCACATACATATTTCGTCTTGCAATTCCCTTAAATCATTTTCCCTTTTCTCGAGGTGCTAACTTCACCACTGTAAAAGTAGTAGCTGTTCTTTTTTAATTATTAACAACACCACCAGCAAAAATTAAACCACATATCTCTCAACTCCTTTACTTTAGTCTTGAGATTAAATCATATCAAAGTCACAAATATCGAAACAGGACAACAACGTCACAGGACATCGTTGTCTTTTTCGCTTCGAATTTTTGACTGCAGTGATTCAGATTGAATTAACTCTGCCAAATCTAAAGCCTTTTGATAAAATATAATTCCTTTATCAAATTCTTTTAAGCCTATATAACTCTTAGCTAACATCATATATACAATTGGCATCCTTTGATATGATTTACACAAATTTATAAAATGAACTGATGCTTCTGCAACTTCAATAGCTTTTCTATAATCTTCTTTAGTTATACAATATGTAATAATATTAATATACACTCTAATCGCAATTTCATTTGTAATACTATCAGCATACACAGATTGGGTTAAAATCCGTTCTATAAGATCATCATTTTTCATTACCCAATTTCTCGTTTCAATTTGGAAGATAAAATATATTGATAAATATGCCAATTCATTTGCTTGAAACACATCTCTATCCAAAACATATTTATACTTACTTAATACTGGTATTAAAAAATAAATATCGCTTGCCTCATATAAATCATTAAGGGTCATCATACAATCCACAAATAATTGTTCATCTGAAGGTAATTCATCATAGTAGTAATCGTACATTTCCATCAAAATAGCCAATCTTTTATCTTTTTCACTATCATCAAAAATATTATGCTTCTCAATTTCATACTTTAAATTCCAGTATTGCTGAGGTATCACACTCATGCTTTCACTCTCATTAAATAACGCTGTCACACTTATTCCTAATTTGCCTGCTATAAAAACCAATTTAGCAAGCGTTGGTGTTGATTCCCCTTTTTCAATCCGCATCAATTGACGAACTGAAAGTTCATTTTCTCCTTCACAAAATTGCTCTCTTGTTAGACCTTTCCCTTCTCGCAATAAACGTATATTACATCCTAATTTTTCTATATCCATTATATCGCACCTTATAAGCAGTATTTGTTCCTGTTCCAATTTTACATTTAAGTATATTCATTGTCAACGCATACATAACAAGAAAAATCAACATTCCTCTTTCGTTACAACAATATGTTTAAAAGCGAAGGTTTTTTTATTTATATTTTTATACATTTTTCACTGTTTTTTTATACATGTACTTATTATAGGGTGTTAATCTTTTTATTTCATCACTTTATCACAAGTAAAAATAGGAGTAACAAAATCACAAATAGTGAAATAATTTGACCGAATTGCATTGCTTTTTTTAGTGATTGACTTGAGTATTTTGGTACTGATTTTAAATTCATTTTCTCCACAATATCTAAAAGTTCATCCGCATTTTTTATGCTGCTTGAATATCCAGGACTATCAGCTAAAAAATGTTGTGCGTAAGGAAAACAAACAGCATAGCAAGGTTTGAAATCTATAATATCTGAATACCAATTATTTGTATCAATGCATACATTTTCAATTGGAATATCTAATGCTTTTTCTACTTCTTTCGGATTGAAAATGACCGCAAATGAAGTATCTTGATTATTTGAAAGTTCTCGCCCATATGTCACAGAGAAATTTCCTTCTAACCACAAACATGCATCAAGGTTTCGTATATTACCATTTGTTATATCACTACTCAATTGAAGTTCTCTTGTTCCTTTAATATCGACGATAACAGTTCCATTATAGTCTGTTGTAATAATACAATGATCTGTATTTCCTGCACGTAATCCATGTTGCTCATCAAAACAGACAGTATTTGTATCGTAGTCAACAATGACCCAACTCACCAGACCTGTTTTTTTGTTTTCAGCAATGAAAGAACATTCCATTCTCGATCCTAAAAACGCACTCGTATGGACATTAAAACAGCCAAATATACAGTAATATTTTTCTTCAGCATCTTCAGCGAATATTTTTACACGTGTCATTCTGTATCCATCTGGTAACATCTGATTTGCTATTGATACATCGTTTACTTCATAGCAAAGAAAAAAACTATATGGCTCCACAACAAATCCCATATGTGGACTTTTTTTCGCACCGTGACGCATCATTTTATTTTGAAACTTCAGTGGAATGTATTTCATATATGATTGCATAAAGTGAATTGTTCCTACTTCAATCGGATCAATCAATTTTTCAACTTTTTTTGTAAATTCATGTTTTTTCATCATTTTCTCCTTATAAAATTCACCTTATCTATTCAAATGATTATAGCATTTTAAAGACCGTTATTTTTCGAGGAATAATGTGAAATTATTGAATTTCATGAAATTAAAAAAGTGTTCAAAGAACACTTTTACGCTTCATTTTTTGTCCCTTTAAATCGAATTACGAGTGCACACAGTACAATCGATAACCCGATAAAGAATAGCATTGATTGAATGAGTGGCATGTAATTATATGACTGATTCAAAAATATTTTATACAGATCAAACGATATGTATGAAAATGGGAAGAAGCGAATAATCTTTTGCATAATATCTGGCATACTGCTTTCTCTCATCCCCATCATACCGCTTGCAAACATAATAATAAAATAAAGAACCGTGACAACAGTATATGCTTGACCAAATTTTTTAAAATACACTGCAATTGTATATCCAAGAATGATGAATCCGATCATTTCAAATGTTAAGAAAGCATACATAATAAGTAAATTCCAAAGCGTTATATTCGGAACATTTACACCATATATCGCAACCAAAGTATAAGCGATATATCCAATTGTAAACACAAATATGAGTGTAATGACTTTCCCAACGAGCATTTGACTTTCTTTTATACCAAACATGCATAATCGAAATGGTATTTTCTGTTCAAGTTCTTGTGCATAAATTGCTGTAAATCCTATAAAACCAACTGAGAGTGGAACAATTTGAACAAGTGTGGTAAACACAGAAACAAGGACCGCATCATATTCTATTGCAGGTACATCAGATAGTGCACTCTTACTTAAAATAACAAGCATAAAAATTGGAAATAAAATCCCGAATACTGGTGTGAATACACCTCGAATCAATTGCTCCATTTCATATTTGACAAGACGTTTATACATACATATCAACTCCTTTTCTCATTAAAAACACACGTCTTGCATTATATGCAAGTAACTCAACATCTTGTTCACTTCGTTTAAAGTTGACGTGATTTTGAATGAGATACTGTGCGATTTGATTTTCCTCTTGTTCATCATATGAAGAAATCGCAATTAAATGTGCCGGTGCCTCTAATCGTTTAAATAAACTTAAATCTAAATTTTCACTTTGCTCTTTTGATATAACATAAACAGATCTTCCACAATACTTTTGAAATAGTGCCTTCGGCTCACCATAGCAAACAACTTCTCCTTTTTCAAGGAGTAATATTTTATTTGCCAATGCTTCAATTTCTTCATAATAATGCGATATTAAAACGATTGATGCATCTTTGTTTTCATAATATGTATAAATTTTTCGCATTAAATTCATTCGTGTTTCAAAATCAAGACCTGATGTTACTTCATCAAAAAATGTCAAAGGTGTATCTTGCATAAGTACTAAAATCAATGTTAATCGTTGCTTTTCTCCACCTGACAACTGTTTAAAACGCTTTTTAAGATGGGGTTCAAATTCAAAAAAGTGAATCAAATCAGCTAATTTTTCATTTTCTTTAATGTTTGTATTTAAAATGGTTTCAATAAGTATTTTAATACTAACTCGTTCTGAATATGCATTTTCCTGAAAATGCACTGCCATATCTTCTGGCTTTAATTTTGTTTGAATTGATCCTGTATACGGTGTTATTCCAAGACACGCTTTAACAAACGTTGATTTCCCTGCACCGTTTGTACCAATAACAGCTAATCGATCTCCTTTTTCAATCGTGATTCGTTCGTCAATATTTAAGGCACAGTGCTTATCATAGTGCACTTTCATCTTTTCAACTGCTAACATTATTATCATCTCCAATTCGATTAAAATGTAAAATTTGTTCTACACCCCCATGAATATTTTGAACATTCATTTCCATTCCAAGTATTCGACAGTATTGATATATTAAATAAATACCAAGACCATGTCCTTCCTCATTTTGAGAATCAATCTTTCCTTTTCCTAGTGCTTGAATGACTTCTTCGGCTATTGGTTTACAGCGATTAAAAACAGTAAGTGCATGTTTAGAAATTACAACATTAATTTCTGTATGTGCATCAGCATATCGATATGCATTTGATATCATATTATCAAAAATTGTAAATAAGAGCTTACTACTTGTATGAAGTATTATAGTTTCATCTATTTCATAGACTATTTCCAAATCCTTTTCATTAAACAAATATTGGTATTTCTTACACACCTTCGTAAATACACTATAAGCTGATACTTCTTCTTCTGAGGCAGTCACTGTTTCATAAGCATCAAGCATATTCATCACACTATGTTGCATGCGTATCAACTCGTCTCTTACTTCTGGTAAATAACGCTCTGTATCCTTATATTTACCGACCTTTTCAATCATACTATTGACAAGCAATCGACTTGTTGCAACAGGTGTTTTCAGTTCATGTGATGTGGCGAGTAAGAAAGCACGTTGACGCTCTTTTTCCTTTTGAAGTGCATCATTTTTCAATTTCATCTGCTGGTAATTATCATGTATTTCCTGATACATTTCATCAACAGCATTTGATAGTTGTTTAATAGCATCATTGCCTTTATATTGAACAGGTTGTGTATCATTTCCATGTTTTAAATCATCCGCTCTTTTCGCAATCATTTCTATTGGTCGCGCCAGTTGTCTTAAAAACAGGAGTGTTGAAATAAAAAGTAATAAAATAAAGAGTACGAGAAACATTGGTATGCTTTGTGTAATAGTTGGAATAAGTGATGCTGTATCTGAAATGATTGAAGGCGCAAGCGTCATCATCATTCCTTTATCTGTGATTGTAACACCTATGATATTGGCATAATAACCACTTGATTTTGCTTTTACTGTTGCTGTCAGAATCATAATATTCTTATCAATAATTTTGACATCATATTCACCTTGTTCCTCAGAAATAGTATTAATAAACCCACTTTCTACACCAATATCAACATATTGATTATGCAATACAAGTGAGTCGCGAATTTCTTTCATAATCCCATCTTGTTTTACTTCTGTAAATACTTGTTTCATATTATCATCAATTTTATCTAATTGTTGTAATTTTCCAAGTGATTCCTTCAATTTATCAGATTTGATAGCAACCGACTGTTTTCCATAAGTCCCACACAAATATACAGTCGAACCTGTTTTTGGCATAAACACGCTTTCATACGCACTATCACTTCTTTCAATTTGACACGTTTCTCTTGTTTGATGTGCCAATAAAATTTCCTTCACGTTATTTTGTCGTTCAGATAAAACCTGTGCACGGTAAAGTGATGGAAGCATGATAAACATATAAGTAAACCAAGAAATCATAAAAAAAGCCATTAAAATTCCACTGTATAAAAATATCTTTCGTGAAAGTTTCATCCCTGTTTCACCTCGTATCTATAACCGATTCCTTTACATGTATGAATCACATCAATTGGTAGTTTTTTACGAATATTTTTAATATGGGCATCAATAATACGATCATTTGGAAACTCATCTTCACGATATATCACATCAAGTAAATGATCTCGTGTAAAAATCATTTTTTGATTTTGATAAAGTGTATTTAAAATTAAAAATTCGGTCAATGTTAACTCCAGTGATTTTCCTCGATAGAAAAATTGATACGCATCCTCAACAAGTTCAAGACCATCTTTTCCATATGTATCTGTTGTGATATTCGAGAGTGTGCGATATCGACGAATTGCTGCTTCCATACGTTTAAGTAAAAGTTGTGGCGAAAACGGCTTTGTCACATAATCATCAGCTGTGTAATCAAATGCTTCAACTTGGGTCTTTTCATCACTCAATGCGCTAAGCATAATAACTGGTATCTGCATATTTTGTGATCGAATCCACTTCAAAACATCAAGCCCACTTTGTTCTCCTGGAAGCATAATATCAAGAATTGCAACATCATAAGGTCGTGTTTCTAAATACATAAGCGCTTCTTTCGCATTACTTGCACAATCAGCATCAAATCCCGATTCATGCATATACTCTAAAATAACATCGCGAATAATCTTTTCATCTTCAAGTAATAATATATTCATTATATCCTCCTCATATTTTATTATACGTACGTATGTGAATTTAAAATGAATTTTAGTTTTAATCATATCGTTTAATTATAGTATATTAAATGTATTATTGAAAATTTAAAAATCCTCCGCAGAAAATTCTGAGGAGGATTTTAATATTATATTACGACAACACACGTGTCACAATATTCATAATTGATCCAACTTGTGTTGGGAATGCATAAATCAATTGTTGAATTTGTTGTCCACTTAATCCAAGTTCAATCACCATCGCAAGGATATTGATTACTTCACCTGCATCTTGACCAATGATTTCTGCACCAACAAGTTGCTTTTTGTTGTCAACAATCAACTTCATTGTCGCATCAAGTTCATTTTTCATTTGGAAAGCAAGAAGTTGACCATAAGGTACTGGAATAACATGATACATATCTGTATTTTCAAGTGCAACTTTCTCACTTACTCCAACACGAGCAATGCGTGGGAGTGTAAAGACAACCATCGGTACTACTGGATATGAAATGATATCACTTGTTTCACCAAGTAAATAACGAGCAATATATTTTGATTCAAATGTCGCTGTTGGTGTTAAACGAGCAATGGTTTTACTTACTACATCACCACTAGCAAAAACATTTGAAACATTTGTTTGCATATGCCCATTTACAATAATTCCACCACGGTCATGTTCAATACCAACATTCTCAAGTCCAAGGGTTTCAATATTCGCTATACGACCTGTTGCATCTAAAATCATTTCCGCGCTCACTGAATTTGTTTTATTATAATGAAGCGTAAGCATCTCTCCTTCTTTTTCAACACGTTCAGCTGATGCATTTAATATAAATTGTACCCCTTCATCTTCGAGTTTTTTCATCATCATTTGTACATGTTCTCCATTAAATTCACGAAGAACAGTATCTCCATATTCAACAACACTGATTTTTACACCATAAGGAATAAGCAGTGATGCAAATTCAAGTGAAATAACTCCTCCACCAACAAATACAATTGATTTTGGTAATGTTGGGATTGATAAAAATTGACGGCTATCAGTCATTAATTCATTACCTGGAATATTTAAGCGATTGTTTTTTTGACCTGTTGCAATAACAATCGTCTCACTTGTAATTTCATTTTCGCCAACTCTTAATGTATGGTTATCAATAAACGATGCAAATCCATCGATTACTTGAATCCCAGCTTGTTCAATATGTCCGCGCAACATATTTGGTAAAGGTGTAATAACAGCATGCTTATATGCCATTAAACTTTCCCAGTTCATTTTCATTTCACCAGTAAAAGCTACATCACCATAACGAGCAACTTGTTCGTTGAGTTCTGATGGTCCATCAAGTAAAATTTTAGCATCACATCCATAATTCGTACATGTTCCTCCAATCAAATCGCCATCGACAATCGCAACACGCTTTCCATTTTGACTCAACGCCATTGCACCATGCCATGCTGCATGACCACTTCCGATAAAGATAACATCAAATTGATAATTCATTATTTTCACACTCCTAAATATTAAATATACATCGACTCTATCACGATTATTTTCGAAAGTGTTAAAATATGCATTATAGTTTCCAAAAAAAGAAATTTAAAAACGCTAATGTCTACACTGTCTTTCAGTATGTACTTTAGCGTTTTATTTGTGTTTGTGTTTAAATTCGCATTGATTGTATACACAACTTTCAAAAATTATTCTATAGCTTAATCCTTAACGTTCAATCAATGCTATCAACTGTCTTATCGTAAAACGTAATTGTTTTTGTGTTACTTCTCTTTCCATTGCTTCTGTTAATGAACGTGGTTCACTTTGAATTGAAAATAATGCATCAAAAGTGCTATTCTCCTCTCCTTCTTTTTGAAATATCTTTCCAGCAACCCCAATAACAAATAGTCCTTGTTTTTTCGCAACTCCGGCAATCACCCCCGGACCTTTCCCTTGAAGTGTTTGCTCATCGATACTTCCTTCTCCTGTGATAAGAATCGCATCTTTGGTCATGACTTTTTTAATACCTGAACATTCCATAAACCAATGACTGCCCATTTTGTTTTCTGATTGAAATAGACTCTGGAAGAAATATCCTAACCCTCCTGCTGCTGCCGTTGCACAGGAATTTCTTTTATCTTCTCCTCCTAATTCATTATACAAATCTACTATTTTCCTTGCTTTTTCCTCTAATTTTTTTTGTTGAATACTTGTTGCACCTTTTTGTTTTGAGAACATCATTGCTGCTCCATTTGGACCAAGAAGTGTCCCTTCAACATCATTAATAATCGTGAACGTACAAGACTGAATTTTTTCAAACAAAGCACTTTTAATGATTACATACGTATGAAATTGATTATTTTGCATTTTATCGAGCACTTTTCCTTGCTCATCTTTCAATACACATCCTAAAGCCTGAAGTACTCCAAGACCCATATCTGATGTAGCACTACCACCAAGTCCAACAACAAAATTTCGAATACCTTTTTGATATGCATCTTCCAAAATTTCACCTAAACCGTAACTTGTTGCTTTGGTAATATCTAATTGTCCATTTACTTTTTCAATGCCAATTGCTTCTGCAGATTCAATATAAGCTATGTAATTTTTACAATAGTATTTTACTTCTATCATTTGACCGATTGCATTATGTACTTTTAGAGAATGAATATCCCCACCTGTATAATATTGTTGAACTGTATTAAGAAAACCTTCTCCACCATCTGAAAGCTGATAAGTATAAATATCTGGATTATATTTAGATACTTCTTGTATTGTATTTTTTATCAACTCATTTGCTTCACTTGATGTAATTGATCCTTTAAACGAATCACATGCGATAACATATTTCATTTTAGCACCTTCTTTTTAAATTTTTGCTCTTGTAATAAAAAGTTCTCCTTCTCCTTCAACATTCATCTGACTATATTGACTTGTACAAATAAAATGATTTCCATGTTCAAAATTTTCGCCATTTATAATAAATGTTCCATAAAATACACTACATAGTAAATAACTATCATTTTTCACTGCTATCCTCTGACCTTTTTTGAAAATATAGTGTTCTACCTCAAAATAATCACTATCTACCAATTGGTGTTGTTCTATATAGTCATTTTTAAATAGCATTTTTGAAGTACGAGTATTCATAATATCAAATGGCTTTAATACATCAATTGCTTTTTGTTCATGAAGTTCGCGTAATTTACCATTTTCTAGTCTATCATAATCGTACATTCGATATGTTACATCCGATGACTGTTGTACTTCATAAATAATACTCCCTTTACAAATAGCATGAATCGTCCCTGCAGGGACAAAAAAGAAGTCTCCCCTTTGAATAGGATGATATCTTAATATATCATTCCATTCTTTTGTTTCCATCGCTTTCAGAACAGCACTTTTATCACCATTATGGCCAAGAATTAAATTTGTTTGTGCCTCTGAATCAAGCACATACCAGCATTCTGTTTTTCCATAACTCTTCTCATATTTCTGAGCATATAGGTTATCTGGATGGATTTGAATCGATAAATCTTGCTGCGCATCTAGTATTTTCACAAGAAGTGGGAATTCAACATTTGGATCATTTGCAAATAATTGGCGTTGTTGCTCATATAATTTTCTTAATGTCATTCCATCATATTCTCCACCTGTAATAACTGTACTTCCTGCCTCATGTCCGGAAATACACCATGCTTCTCCAACACAGCCGCTAGG